>NZ_JAALDW010000149.1:0-10237 GCF_014145055.1 Dietzia sp. DQ11-38-2 | reverse complement strand
GACCGCGCCGACGGCGACGGCCGCACCGACGCCCACCGCCACGGAGGCGGCGGCCACGCCGAGCCTGGTGGCCAGGCCGACGGCGACACCCATCCGGGGACGGATGCCCGGCCGGTCACCCAGGTCGAGATCGGAGATGTCGGCCACCGTCCTGCCTTCCGCCACGTCGGGCGGAGGGACCTCTGCGAGGTGTGGGGCTGTGGTCTGGGTACTGGTCATGATGTTCCTCCTCGATAGTGGAATGAGCGAGAGATCTGTGTCCGGTTGACGCGTGATCACCGGCGGGGGCTGACGATGACGGTGCCCACCATCTGGGGATGGATGGAGCAGGTGACGCGGTAGACACCGGGCTGGTCGAACGTCATCCTGTGCTCGCCCTCGGCGCGGAAGCCGGCTGTCGACGTGAGGCCGTCCACGACGATGTCGTGGAACGTCCCTCCGTCGTCGTAGAACCAGGCGACCTCCTCCCCGGCCGTCAGGTGCACCTCCCGGGGGTCGAAGGCGACGTTGCGCACCGTGACCCTGGTCGGCTCCGGGGAGCTCCCGCACCCGGTGACCGCGAGGACCGCGGCGGCCACGACGGCCAGGCCCGGGTGTCGACGTGGGAGACCCGTCCGGGTGCGGGTCATTCTTCGACGATCACCTCCCCGGTCATCTGGGCGTGCGGGGTGCAGTGGTAGCCGTAGACGCCGGCGGTGTCGAACGTCTGCGAGTAGCTCCCCTCCGTCTGGAGTTCGGAGGCGAAACTCATCGGCGCGTCGTCGTCGGAGACGACGTCGTGGGGAAGGGAGGCCTCCCAGACCCATTCGACGGTGTCCCCCGGCTTGATCGTCACGACCGCGGGGTCGTAGCTCATGTCGAGGACACGGACCTGCACGGTGGTGCCGGAGGAGGCGCCCCCGGTCCCGCCGTCAGAAGAGCACCCGGTCGTCAGCAGGACCGCCGACACGGCGATCGCGGCGATCCTGGCGGTGTGTCGCAACATCGTCAGTTACCTCTCGTAGTAGAAGTTGGTCGTCATCCCGGCGTCCAGGTGGTAGGCGTTGTGGCAGTGGAACATCCACGCCCCCGGGTTGTCGGCGTCGAACTCGAACGCCAGATTCTGGCCCGGGTGGATGATCACGGTGTCTCGCCGCAACCCGCCGTACTCCGGGACCCCGAACGTGTGTCCGTGCAGGTGCATGGGGTGCCACATCGTCGTGTTGTTGGTCATCTCGACGCGGATGCGCTCCCCCGTCCGCATGGTCACCTTCCCGACATCCGGTCCGGCGATCCCCCACACGTAATCCGAGGGCGACTGGATGAGTTCCAGTCGGAAGGTCCGATCCGGGGACCGCGCCGGCAGTGCGGAGGCCTCGGTGGCCCGGAGGCCCGAGTCCTGAACCGGCGTGCGGTCCAGCTCGGGTATCCGGCCGGACCGGGCGAGGTCGACGCTGGTGACCGAGTCCCGGCTGCGCAGGGTCGTGGCGACGAAGTCGTCCGTGCCCTCCACCCGCGCGACCACGGGCCACGTGCCGGAGCCGACCTCGACCAGGACGTCGACCCGCTGGGCCATCCCCACGAGCACGGACGCGGCATCCACCGGTTCGCAGGGGAACCCGTCGGTCTCGATGACCCGCATCATGCGACCTCCCACGGCCACGCGGTACGGCGTCTCCGCCGCGGCGTTGATGATGCGGAGCCTCGCGGTGGCGCCCGGGGGTGCCACCAGCGGCTCGGCGTCGGCGGTGGGTCGGCCGTTGATCAGGTGCACCGGGTAGGAGATGTGCTGGGTCATCCCGCCGAGTTCCACGGACTCCGGATGCGGCCCGGCGGTCCGCGCCATGGCCTCCGGATCCACCGGGGTCGTGGTCGTCGTCGTCACGGATCCGTGACCCTGGTGCCCTCCGTGTCCCCCGTGGCCCGCGTGCCCACCCAGCGCCGGGTTGAGGGCGCGGAGCAGGTCCTCAGGTGACGGCCCGTGCCCCACGGTCCAGTCGTCGAGCACGACCACCAGGTCGACGTCGGCGCCGTAAGGATCCTTCGGATCCTCGACGATCAGCGCGCCCAGCATCGCCTCATCCGCCTGGAGCCCGGAATGCGAGTGATACCAGTACGTCCCGGCGTGCGGCAGCCTGAACGCGTAGTCATACGACCCACCGGGGGCGACGTTCTCACCCGTCAACGGAGGGGCACCGTCCATGTCGTTCCGGATCTGGATGCCGTGCCAGTGGATCACGGTCTCCTCGTCCAGGGCGTTGACGTGGTGGACCCGGAGTTCGTCCCCCAGGGAGGCCCGGATCTCCGGCCCCACCGGCCCGTCGCCGTACGACCTCGCCGAGACCTGACGACCGGCGAGACCGAAGGCGGCGAGTGCGGCTGTCACCGTGACGTCCACCGCGCGCCCCGAACTGAACCGGGCGGCCTCCGCCGCGGCGACCTCGGGATCCGCGTACCCGATCCGGTCCGAGGCCTGAACGGCGGTGGTGATGGCGTTCTCGGCCGCGCAGGCCGCCATCGCCACCCCCACCCCACCGAGTCCGAGCGCGGCCAGGAAGGCCCGTCGGCTCACTCCGGACCGGGCCGGGTCCAGCGTCCCCGGGGAAAGTCCCATCAGGCGACCCTCCGCTCCGGGGCCCGCACTCCGCTGACACCGTCGGAGCCGCCGGCGTGGCCGGTGATCGTCGCGGTGGAGACGACCTCCCCCGTCGCGGGGTCGACGCCGACGATCGTGGGCAGGTCCTCCCCCTCGTCGTCACCCGTTCCGGGGGCGGTGCCCAGGACGTAGAGGACCGATCCGTCGAGGTTGTAGGAGACGGAGTCGATCGAGTCCAGCCCGAGCTTCTCCAGATCGAGGTTCTGGGTCTCCCGCGCGCCGTCGACGTCGAACAACCGGACCCGGACCACGTCTCCCCCGTTGGCGGAATGAGGATGGATGTCGGAATCGGTGTACTCCACGAAGAACTGCTCCCCGTCGGGACGGATGCCGTTCGTGTAGAAGCGTCCTCCGTCTCGACCCACGTTGCCCAGCGGACGCACCTCGTCGGTGGGCAGGCCGGAGGAGAAGTCGAAGAGGTAGGCCTCGCCGGCCTCGTTGATGAGGAACCCGGACTCCACGTCGTCGGCGAAGTGCGCCTCACGAGACGCCGTGAAACCCTCGGGCAGGACCTTCGAGCGGCCGCTCTCGCTGATGCGCCCCTCGTCGTCGATCGTGAGCTCGAGCAGTTCGCGGGATCGTTCGCACACCGAGTAGATCTTGTCCCCGACCGGCCACGTGTACGGTCCGCAGCCGATGATCTGCTGCTCTCCGGACAGCACCCCGCGGTCCAGATCCACCACACGGGGCCCGAAGAGCTGGTCGTCCCACGAGGTCATGAACCGGCCGGCGCCGCTGATCGTGTGCGAACCCTCTCGGGAGTGGAACCGCACGTGGCGCGGTAGGAGCACCTCGTCGGGTTCGAGCAGGTTTCCGGAGTAGGTCGAGACGGTGTAGTCGGCCTGGCCGCGCGAACCGCGCGGGGTCCACACCTCGAACGCCACGGCCTGCGGGTCGGCAGGGGTATCGGTCGTGAAGAGGTGGACGACGTCGTCCCAGATACCGTGACCTGTGGTGATGCGGGTCTTGACGACGCCGTCGGCGGGGTCGAAGGCGGCCCAGACGGTCTCGTCGTCGCGCCACTCTGCGGCGATCATCCAGTCGGCGCCGATCGGTGTCACCTCGGCGGTGTACGGGATGTTCGGGTCGGCGCCGACCTCTCCCAGTTCCTGGTCCTCGTCGCCGAGCGTGGCGTTCGCCGGAGGGGCCGTGACCGCGGGGACGTTCGGGAACTCGTAGGTGGTCGCGACCCCGTTGGCCACGTCGAACTCCCCGTCGTCTCCGCCGTCGGAACCGGGCGAACACCCGACCAGTAAGAGCACGGCCGCGGTGGCCGCGGAGAGGCCCGCGAGGCGGGGGGTGGTGAAAACGGTCATCTGAGTGGTCCTCTCGGCCCTTCTAGCGGGAGCCCGCGCCGACGCGCGGGCGGGTGGCGTGGTTGGTCTGGCAGTCCTCGCCGATGATCGGGGCGAGCGTGCAGGTGTACGACTGGGACTCGTCCGAGACGCACCAGATGATCTCCTGATCGAAACTGCCGGAGACCGGGTTGTACATGACGGCCTGGGCGTCCGGTTCGCCGCAGTACTTCGTGGAGCACCGCGGGGCGCCACAACAGTCGTAGTAGGCGATCAGGTACGTCTTGCCGTTCTCGGGATGGGTGCAGCACCCCACCCAGTACTCCGCTCCCGGCTTCGATCCGGGTGCGCAGGTCGAGACTCCGCCGCCCGCACAGGAGGGGCAGGGTCGGCCGTCCATGTTGCACCAGCGCCAGTAGTTGCACTCGGTGGGATCCTTGCCGTCGTACGTGGGCAGGAGGTCGTCACCGGCCCCGAACGGGGTCACCGCATTCTGCGGGGCGGGGGGCGTCGTGGCGCCGGACGCGGGCGGTTGCTGGGCGAGGGCCTGGGGGTCGCGGGTGACCGGCAGTGCGCCGACCACGGCCACTCCCGACAGGCCCATGGTCCACTTGGCCATCTTCGAGAGGACCGAGCGGCGGGACGTGCGTTCCGACAGGTGCCGGGAGACCTTGCTGAGCGAACTCCCTCCCCCGCCGGACAGCCATTCGGCGTGTTCTGTCAGGCGGCGTTGGTCGGAGTCATCGATGTGAGCCACGAGGTGTTCCTTTCCTTGCATGGGGTGGACGGATCGTGCGCGGACCGCGGTGACGAGCGCCGCGGTGCGCTCACGAGGCGGTGGGGACGCCGATACCGGCGTAGAGGTGCTGGATCGTCGGCGTGCCCGACTCCAGCGCGTTGAGAAGACTCTCGACGTGCTGCATGTTGTTGCACAGACCCTTGGCGGCGATGGACCCGTCGGTGTCCAGGAGGATCCCGTACGGAGTGGTGCCGACCTGGTACGCGATGCCCACGTCGCGGGCGTCGAGGTAGGACAGTTCCGCGCCGATCCCGGCTCCGGCCAAAAACTCACGGTGCTCCTCCTCGGTCCCGTCCGAGATCAGCACCACGTCGAGGTCGCGCTCGGCCTTGGCCATGGCCTTGATCCCCGGGAGCAACGCCTTGCAGGTCGAGCACTTCGGGCCCGTGAACATCAGCAGCTGGGGCTTGTCGCGCTCGCCGGCGACGGTGGTGTCCCGTTCCATGTGGTCGACCAGGCCCGAGAAGGACGGGCCGGTGTCCCCGACCGCAGGACCCGAGTCGAGCACCCTGGCCCCGAGCGGGCCGAGACGCACCTGGACCCGGCCCAGTTCCCGGGCCAACCCCAGGATCATCAGGACCAGGACGACGTCGACCAGCACGAGGACGACGAGCAGCGTGAGGACGAAAGCAGACATAGGAGTACTCCTGTTCGAGGGTGGACGATCGGGCGACGCCCGACTGCGGCGTGCGGGTGTAGAGGACGTGACAGATGAGAATTCCCTTATTGGGGCGGGGAACCGCTAGGGGGAGGCGGAGTAGCGCCGGCTGAGTTCGTCGCGGGCCGGCTGGAGGTAGTCGTCGACCCTGCTCCGACCGAGCGTCAACGTCGAGGACACCGCGGCCGCCCCGAACGCCAGCGCGACCGCCAGTACGGCGAGGACGAACCCGGTCGCCACCTCGGGCAGAGAACTCGGGCCCGGCAGGTACAGGCAGGCCACGGCGCCGGCGGCGAACGCGAGGGCCCTGGCCACGTGCCACCACCCGATCCTGGGAGCGTCGTGCTCACCGAAGGCGAAGCATCCGCAGTCCAGCTCCGTGCGGCCTCGGAGGAGGTTCACTGCCAGTCCGGCCGCATAGACGCAGAACAGGACGGCCACCGACCACGCGACGGCCGGCAGGCCGACTCGCCCGAGACACGCCGCACCGAGCACGATCTCGAGGAACGGCAGAACCCGTCCCACACGCGCCGCGACGGCGTCGGGCAGGATCTTGTATCCGACGACCACTCGGGAGTGGCCCTCGATGTCGCGTAGCTTGCTCAGCCCGGCGGCGAGCAGTGCGATCCCGATGACCGACGTGGCGAACATTCCCGTCATTGCCGTTCCTTCCGACGCGCTCGGCTCCCACGATTCAGATGTCGTGGCACGTCGCGGACGCTATGCCCGGTGTGTTACTCAGGCGTTGCCACCAAAGTGCTCAGTTGTTTCTAACGCTCTGAAGTTGTCGAGATCACAGTCGACGAGACGGTCCGGCCGGCGAGGTCTCCTCACCCGTAGAGGAACGATGACAGTGGGGGTTCATCCGCGCGCCGGGCGCCGGGCGCCGGGCGACCGGGCGTGCGCCGGGCACGGGGCGTGGGCGACCGGGCGTGGCCTGTGAACGAGGAAGTGGCCTGTGAACGCGAAAAAGCCCCCGCCTCCCGGGGGGAGACAGGGGCTGCGCCTGCGGTGGTCCTAACTGGGTTCGAACCAGTGACCTCTCCGGTGTGAACGGAGCGCTCTTCCACTGAGCTATAGGACCTCGTGCGCCGTCGTTCTCGCGTCGGCACCGCAACACTGTAGCAAGCCCCGCGCCGGGACCCAATTCGGGGTCCTCGACGACCTCGCGCGCACCTCGCCGCCCCCTCGCCGCACGCACAGCCCGCCCGGATGGGCAGCATCAGAGCAGATGAGGCGTCGTTTCCGCCCCCCGATTTGTGTTCCAAGATCGGCGTCGGCTAATGTTCATTCTCGCAACGCGGTGAGCAACAGCACGCCGGGGAGCAGTGCGGATGTGGCGCAGCTGGTAGCGCATCACCTTGCCAAGGTGAGGGTCGCGGGTTCGAATCCCGTCATCCGCTCGGAGGGATCGAGGAGCCAGGAGTCCTCACCGGGCTCGATACCTTTTCGGTGGAGTGGCCGAGTGGTGAGGCAGCGGCCTGCAAAGCCGTCAACACGGGTTCGATTCCCGTCTCCACCTCCACGCCGGAGTGATCCGGTTGGTGAGTCCCGCGCGATTAGCTCAGCGGGAGAGCGCTTCCCTGACACGGAAGAGGTCACTGGTTCAATCCCAGTATCGCGCACCACGACACGACGCCCCGGTCTTCCGCCGGGGCGTCGCGCTTTTCCGGGGCGTGGAGCTTTGTCCGGGGCGTCGAGCGTTCTCCGGGGCGTCGCGCTTGGGCGTCGGCCATGTCCGCGGCGGTGGTGTCTTCGCGCGCGCGGGCCGCTTGCCTTGGTCGTTCTCACTGCGGTGATCCCGCCACATTCCCGCGGAGAGCACGACCAGGATTCGCGCGGGGGCCGGCTTGAGCCGCGATTCCTGTCCGGGACCGTCGGCGTCTAGCCTCGTCGACGATGACCCTCACGATCCGATCGGCGCTGGCGGCCGATATCGACGACCTCTCGGCCCTGGCCGCTCTGACCTTCCCGCTCGCGTGTCCGCCCGACCTGCCCCGTGAGTCGGTGGAGGCGTTCGTGCGCGACACACTCGGGCCCACCTCGTTCCGCGGGTACCTGGAGGACCCGACCCATCGACTCCTCGCCGGTGTCGGGCCCGATGGCGACATCCTGGCCTACGCCCTGCTCGTCGAGGGCACCGCGATGGACGAGTCCTGCGCGCGGGTGATCTCGAGCCGCCCGACCGTGGGTGTCAGCAAGTTTTATCTCCACCCGTGCCTGCACGGCAGCGGCGAAGCCGGTCGGCTCCTCGACGCCGTGGTGCGGCACGCGCAGGACTCCGGCGCGCGGAGTCTGTGGCTGGCGACGAACGTGGCGAACTCGAGAGCGCTCGCCTTCTACGCCCGGAGCGGTTTCGAGAGACGGGGGCACCGCGACTTCATGGTCGGGGGCGTGCGGAACCGCGACGTCGTCCTGGAACGCCCGGTCCAGCGCCCACTGTGAGCGACCGGCCGGGGTGGGCCGGGTGAGCGACCGGCCGGGGTGAGCCGGGTGAGCGACCAACCGGGGTGGGCCGGGTGGGTGGACTGGTGGGTGGATCGCGTGGACTGCCGGTACGGGCGGTCTCGATCCCGGCTCAGCCGCCGACCGTCTCGAAGCGTGACAGCGCGAGGAGCCGGGACGTGGCCCGGAGATATTTCTTCCGGTATCCGCCGGCGAGCATCTCCTCGGTGAAGATCGCGTCCAGCTTCTGCCCCGAGTTGCGGACGGGGATACCGGCGTCGTAGAGGCGGTCCGCCAGGACGACCAGGCGCAGTGCGATGGCCTGGTCCGGCAGCGGGCCGACGTCCCGGAGGCACACCCTGGTCACCCCGTCGACGAGGCGGTTGTACTTGGACGGGTGGAGGGTGGCCAGGTGCCCGCACAACGCGTCGAAGTCGTCCAGCGTCGACCCGGGTTCCGCGTCGGCGTCCGCCTCGAGTGCCTCGTCGGACATCGGGTCCGGCGCCGGGGGCAGGTTGCGATGCCGGTAGTCGGGCCCGTCGACCCGGATCGACTCGAAGATCCCCGACATCTTGCGGATCTCGCGCATGAAGTCCTTGGCCGCGAAACGACCCTCACCGAGCTGCTCGGGGAGGGTGTTGGAGGTCGCGGCGACGCTGACACCCGCCGTGGTGAGTTCCGCGAGCAGCCGGGACACCAGCATGGTGTCGCCGGGATCGTCGAGTTCGAACTCGTCGATACACAGGACGGAGTGTCCGGACAGCTCCTCGACCGCCCGGTTGAAGCCCAGGGCGCCCACGACGTGCGTGAGCTCGACGAACGTGCCGAACGCCTTCGGTTCGGGACACGTGTGATAGATCGACGTCAACAGGTGGGTCTTGCCCACCCCGAAGCCACCGTCGAGGTAGATCCCCGCGCCCTCCACCGACTTGGGCCGACGCCCGAACAGTCCCTTCTTCGGGGTGCGACGGGCCACCACCGACTCCGCGAATCGCCGACAGGCGGTGACCGCGGCCTCCTGCGAGGGCTCGGCAGGGTCGGGGATGTAGGAATCGAAACTCACGTCATCGAACATCGACGGCGGGACCATCTGGGCCACGAGTTGGTCGGCAGGGACCACCGGGGTGACGTCAACGAGGCGGGAGACCATGCGATGAGCCTATCGTGGGGCGACAGGCGTGAAGAACGGAAGGAGGCCCGGGTGCTGTCGACACGACCACCAGCGCTCGGCGACGACCCGGCGTCGCTCGACGCGATCTGGGCCGCGCTCCGTCCGGAGAGGCCGACCGCGGCACCGGTGATCCGTGCTGTCATGATCGCCTCCGTCGACGGCACCACGACCGTCGACGGCCGGAGCGGGGGCCTGGGAACGCCCACCGACCGCCTGGTCTACGACGCCATGAGGGCCCGCGCCGACCTCGTCCTGGTGGGCTCCGGCACGGCGTTGGCCGAGCACTACGGGCCCGCCGAGGTCAGCCAGGTCTGGGCGGACAGGCGGACAAGGCCCGCGCCCACCATCCTCGTACTCACCCGGTCCCTTCCCGACGAGCTGATCGACCTCTGTGCCGACACCGACGACAGGATGCAGATCGCGGCGGCACACGAGACGGACCCCCGGCTCGTCGGGGCCGCGCGGGCACGGGGCGTGACCGTCCATGTGCTCGACCCGGGCCCGACCGGTGCCGCCGTCCGTTCGTTGGCATCCCGCCTCCACGCCGCCGAGGTGGACTTCGAGGGTGGCCCCCGACTCCTCGGGGAGCTCCTCTCGGAACGCGCCGTGGATGAGCTCGTCCTCTCGGTGGCGCCGGAGGTGATCGTCGGAGGCGACGACTCGACACTGACCCCGGGCCACGGGCATGGATACACCCGGGTGCCGATGCGCGTCGTCTCGGCGTTCTCCTGCCCGTCGGGAGGCCTGTACACCCGCTGGGTGGTCGGTGAGGGCGTCCGTTGACCGGGAGACGTGGCGCCCGTTCCACCCGCGCGGTGCTCACCGCGCTCGTCGCAGTCGTGGCCGTGGCCGGGTGTGCTCCCCTACCCGCCTCGGGACCGCGACTGGCCACCGGTGACGGCCCCGGTCGCGCGCCCGCTCCCGACAGCGAAGCGGAACTCATCACCCCACCAGACTGGGAGACGCCCCGATCCGAGCTCCAGTGGATTCCCTGTGCGGAGGGCGGGACCCGCGGGCTTCCCCAAGACGCCCGGGTCGACTGCGCGCTGCTCGGCGATACCCCTGTCCTCCGCCTCACCACCGGGGACACACCTCGGGACGCAGCCCCCCTGGTCGTGGTGGCCGGACCCGGCGATCCCGCCGACTCGCTCGCGATCAGGTTCGCCTCGGCGGGCACCGAGATCGTGGGATCGCATCCGCTGGTGATCCTCGACCACATCGGCCGAACCGGACC
>NZ_JAALDW010000148.1:0-18442 GCF_014145055.1 Dietzia sp. DQ11-38-2 | reverse complement strand
GGCGGCCGCCCAGTCCGGGTGGGCGTACCTCGCCAGCGCGGTCTGAGCTTGGGCGAGCACGCGCTGGACCACCCCGATGTGGGGCTCTCGCGGGGCCGCGCGGGTGACCACCTCGACGAACCGGCGAGCCGGAAGCCGGGCGTCCCGGGTCATCTCCCACAGCGCGGACCAACACAGGGTGCGGGCGAGGGAATCCGTCACGTCCTCGATCGACCCCAGAACGGTGTCGAGCGAGCGTTCGTCGAGCCGCACCGAGCAGTACGTCAGGTCCGCGTCGTTGGGCAGGATCACGTCGGGCACGGGGAGCCCGGCCATCTCCGGGACGGTCGTGCGCTCGGCGTCGACGTCCAATTCGGCGAACGTGGTCCGGACCAGTGCCCCCGACTCATCACGGCTGTAGAGACCCACGCCGAGGCGGTGGGTGCGCAGTTCCCCGTCACCGGGGGCGGCCGGTCCCTGGACCACGGTCAGTTCCGAGATCGTCCCCGGGGTGTCGGCGGCGGTGCTCACCTCCGCGGAGATCGGGTTGATGCCGGTGGTCCGCAACCACTGGGCGGCCCAGTCGGACAGGTCGCGACCGGAGGACGCCTCGAGGGCCCGCAGGAGATCGCCGAACTCGGCGTTGCCGAAGGCGTGCTCGGCGAAGTAGGCGCGTAGGCCCGCCAGGAACGGCTCGCGCCCCACATACGCCACCAGCTGTTTGAGCACGGATGCGCCCTTGGCGTAGGTGATCCCGTCGAAGTTCGCCTCGACAGTCTCCAGGTCCGTCATGTCGGCCGCGACGGGGTGGGTGGAGGGCAGTTGGTCCTGCCGGTACGCCCACGCCTTCTCGACGTTGGCGAAGGTGGTCCAGGCGTCGGTGTACTGCGTGGCGTCGACCTGGGCGAGGACGGAGGCGAAGGTCGCGAACGACTCGTTGAGCCACAGGTCGTCCCACCACCGCATGGTCACCAGGTCGCCGAACCACATGTGGGCCATCTCGTGCAGGATCGTCTCGTTGCGGCGTTCGTAGCGGTATCCGGTGACGCGGGAGCGGAAGACGTAGTCCTCGAGGAACGTCACCGCACCGGCGTTCTCCATGGCACCCGCGTTGAACTCGGGTACGAAGATCTGGTCGTACTTGCCGAAGGCGTACGGCATGCCGAACTCGCGGTGGTAGAAACCGAAACCCTCCTTGGTCTCGGCGAACAGCCGGTCGGCGTCGAGGTGCTCGGCGAGCGACCCCCGGCACAGCAGGCGTAGAGGAATGGTCCCGTGCTCGTCGGTGTAGGAGTCCTCCGCCACGTGGTACGGGCCGGCGATCAGGGCCACCAGGTAGGTCGAGAGGACCTCCGTCTGCTCGAATCGGTGAACGACCGCTCCCGACCCGCCAGGGGACTCGGTGGCCGGGGTGTTGGACACCACGACCCAGGAGGCGGGGGCCGTGACGGTCAGCGTGTAGCGCGCCTTGAGGTCGGGTTGGTCGAAGCAGGCGAACACCCGTTTGGCGTCGGCGGTCTGGAACTGCGTGTAGAGATAGACCTCCCCGTCCACGGGATCGACCATGCGGTGCAGGCCCTCGCCGGTGGAGGTGTACGCCAGATCGGCGTCCACGATGAGCTCGTTGGTCTCCTGCAGATCGGGCAGCGTCAGCCCCACCTCGTCGTCGTACTCCCCGTTCTCGAGGGTCAGCCCGTTCAACGTCACCGACCGGATCCGCGCCGACCTCAGGTCGATGAACGTCTCCGCCCCGGGCCGAGAACGGGTGAACCGGACGACCGTGCGGGACCGGAACATCCCGCTTCCCGGCCCGCCGGAGCCGTCGGTGAGGTCCAGGTCCACCTCGTAGGTATCCACGTCGATCAGCTCCGCCCTGGCGGCGGCGTCGGAACGGGTGAGATTGAGCGAGCGCATCGGGAGGTCCTCGGTTCCTGGGCGTGAGTGGTGGCCCCAGTCCTACCACCCGGGGCGGGGTGGCAGTCGGCGACCCTGACGAGGAGGATGGGGCCATGACATCCTCCGATTCCACCGCCCGCCGTTCCGTCGACTTCTGGTTCGACCCCCTGTGCCCCTTCGCGTGGGTCACCAGCCGCTGGATCCTCGAGGTGCAGAAGGTCCGCGACATCGATCTGACGTGGAACGTGATGAGCCTGTCCGTCCTCAACGACGGCCGCGACCTGCCGGAGGAATACCTCGAGCACATGCGGCTCGGCTGGGGCCCGGTCCGCGTGGCGATCGCCGCCGCGCAGCGTCACGGTCAGGAGGTCCTGGGCCGGTTGTACACCGAGCTCGGCACCCGCATCCACGATCAGGGCCGGGGGATCGACGACCCCACCGTGATCACCGAGGCGCTCGAGGCCGCCGGACTGGACGCGGGCCTCGCCGCCGCGGCGGCGACCGATGAGTACGACGACGAGCTGCGCGCCTCGCACCACCGCGGCATGGACCCGGTGGGCGACGAGGTCGGCACCCCGGTCGTTCACGTGGACGGCGTGGCCTTCTTCGGACCCGTGCTCACACGCATCCCGCGCGGCGAGGAGGCGGGCAAGGTGTTCGACGGCGCGGCCCTGCTCGCCGGATATCCCTACTTCTTCGAGCTCAAGCGCAGCCGCACCGAGTCCCCACGGTTCGACTGAAGGCCCGGGGGTGCGGCGGGTGCCGAGCGTGGCAGAATCGCCGCCATGCGCATCTACCTGGGAGCGGACCACGCCGGCTTCGAGACCAAGAACGTCATCGCCGAGCACCTGACGGCCTCCGGCCACGAGGTGGTCGACTGCGGTGCCCACACCTACGACGCCGAGGACGACTACCCGGCCTTCTGCATCGACGCGGCTCGCAAGGTCGTCGCGGACCCGGGCAGCCTCGGGATCGTGCTGGGCGGATCCGGCAACGGCGAGCAGATCGCGGCCAACAAGGTCCCCGGCGCCCGCTGCGCACTGGCGTGGAGCGTCGAGACCGCCCGCCTGGCCCGCGAGCACAACAACGCGCAGTTGATCGGTATCGGCGGGCGGATGCACTCTCAGGAGGAGGCGCTGGCGATCGTCGACGCGTTCCTCGACCAGAGCTGGTCGGAGGCCGAGCGTCACCAGAGGCGCATCGACATCCTCGCCGAGTACGAGCGCACCCACGAGGCCCCGCCGGTCCCCGGCGCCTGAGTTCCAGTGCCTGAGGGGCACACACTCCACCGGCTGGCCCGCCTGCACACCGAGTACTTCGCAGGCGGGCCGGTCCGCGTCTCGAGCCCACAGGGGCGGTTCGCCGACCACGTCGTCGTCGACGGGCGCTACTTCGACCGCGCCACGGCCGTCGGCAAGCACCTCTTCCACCACTACGAGGGCGGCGTCGCCGTCCACATCCACCTCGGGCTCTACGGGTTCTTCGACACGCACCTGGTGCCGCAGGGGGAACAGCCCCCGGCACCGGTCGGTCAGGTGCGGATGCGGGTCGGCTCGGTCCGCGACGAGGCGGTCGGCGCGGGGTCGCAAGCAGAGGACGGGCCGGTGCACTGCGTGGACCTCCGCGGGCCCACAAGGTGCGAGGTCATCGACGAGGCGGGCGTGGCCGAGGTCCGAGGCCGTCTGGGCCCCGATCCGTTGGATCCCGACGCCGATCCCGAGTCGGCCTGGATGCGCATCTCCCGCAGTGCGCGGCCGATAGGTGCGCTGCTCATGGACCAGAAGGTCCTGGCCGGAGTCGGGAACGTCTACCGCGCCGAGGTGCTGTTCCGGCACGGTATCGACCCGTTCCGCGCCGGCTCGCGGCTAACGGAGGGCGAGTTCCGCGCGATCTGGGGCGACCTGGCGCAGTTGATGGAGGTGGGGGTGGAGACCGGCGCCATCCACACGATCCGCCCGGAGCACGACCACGGGGACGTGCCCCGACGTGGTGCCGACCGACCGCGCAACTACGTCTATCAACGGGACGGCTGGCAGTGCCGGGTGTGCCGCGACGAGATCGCCCTGCAGACGTTGGAGGCGCGGACCCTCTTCTGGTGTCCGACCTGCCAGCATTCTGGTGTCCGACCTGCCAGCCGGGACGGCCGCGCTGAACCCGTCGCCGAGTCGCAGCCGCGGGCGGGCGGGTCAGCCGGTTAGCGGGCGACCATTTCGCAGCCGCACGTCGCGACGGCGTCTCGCGGGTACCGAAGTGCCTGCGAGACGCCATGCCGAGGGGCGGCTGGGATCTGATCGAACAGGCGCTACCGCGAGACGCCATCCTCGGGAGCGCCGGGAGGGCGTCGCGAGTCGTCGTGTGGAGCGGGCGACGGGAATCGAACCCGCGTAGCCTGCTTGGAAGGCAGGGGCTTTACCATTAAGCTACGCCCGCGTCGGCGGCTGACCTGGAGTTTCCCCCGGGGCTCGCTCGCGCGGTGATCACACTACCGGACCGGTGCGGTACCCCCAACTCCCGGCCCGCCAACGCGGAATCTGCCGTGATGCGGCACTGTCGTACACTGGCCGAGTTGGTTTGGCGGCCCGGCAGGTTCTCCGCGTGCGGCGCGGGCGGTCGGTCGCGCGACTCACCGGGATGTGGCGCAGCTTGGTAGCGCATCCGCTTTGGGAGCGGAGGGTCGCAGGTTCGAATCCTGTCATCCCGACCAGCGGAGCCCGAAATACGAATCCCACACGACTTTCCTAGGAGATCATCACCGTGAAGAGCACTGTCGAGCAGCTGAACCCGACCCGGGTCAAGGTCACGGTGGAGGTGCCGTTCGCGGAGCTCGAGCCGGACTTCGCCAAGGCTTACAAGTCGCTCGCCGGCCAGGTCAACATCGCCGGCTTCCGACCGGGTAAGGCCCCCGCCAAGCTCCTCGAGGCGCGGATCGGCCGCCCGGCGGTGCTGGAGCAGGTCATCAACGACATGATCCCGACCCGCTACGGCCAGGCCGTCGACGAACACGACCTCAAGGTCCTGGCCCAGCCGGAGATCGAGGTGACGAAGCTCGAGGACGGCGACGTCGTGGAGTTCACCGCCGAGGTGGACGTGCGCCCGGAGATCACCCTGCCCGCCTACTCGGAGCTGGCGGTCACCGTCGAGGCCCCGGCCGCCGACGACGCGGCGGTGGAGACGGAGCTCGACAACCTCCGCGCCCGCTTCGGCACCCTCAAGGGCGTCGAGCGTGGTGCCGAGAAGGGTGACTTCCTCTCGGTGGACCTCGCCGCCACCGTCGACGGTGAGCCGGTCGAGGACGCCTCGACCGAGGGTCTGTCCTACGAGCTCGGCTCCGGCACGCTCATCGAAGGACTCGACGACGCGGCCGAGGGCCTCAAGGCCGGCGAGTCCAAGGAGTTCACCTCGTCCCTCGTCGCGGGCGAGCACGCGGGCAAGGAGGCGGTCATCACCGTGACCGTCCAGTCCGTCAAGGAGCGCGAGCTGCCCGACGCCGACGACGAGTTCGCCCAGATGGCCAGCGAGTTCGACACCCTCGACGAGCTCAAGGCCGACCTCACGGAGAAGGTGGCGCAGCAGACCAGGGCCGGCCTCGCGGGCGAGATCCGCGACAAGGTCCTGGACGCCTTGATCGAGGCCACCGACATCCCGACTCCCGAGTCCCTGGTCGAGTCCGAGGCGCACGCGCAGATGCACCAGCTCATCGACCAGTTCGGTGGGGACCCGGCGATCCTCGACCAGGCGCTGGCCGCCGAGGGCACGGACCGCGAGACCTTCGAGGCGGAGACCCGCGAGGGCGCCGCGCGCGCCATCCGCAGCCAACTCCTGCTCGACGCCGTGGCCGAGGAGGCCTCGACCGAGGTCTCGCAGGAGGAGCTCACGCAGCACATCATGTTCCAGGCCCAGCGCTATGGCATGGACCCGAACCAGTTCGTGCAGCAGATCCAGCAGGCCGGCCAGCTCGGCTCGCTGTTCTCCGACGTGCGCCGTTCCAAGGCGCTGGCGGACGTCATCGTCCAGGCCAACGTCACGGACACCGAGGGCAACACGGTCGACACGACCGAGTTCTTCGGGTCTCGCGAGGAGGACTCCGCCGACTCCGCCGACTCCGCCGAGTCCACCGACGCCGCGGACACCGACGGCAAGGGCGACGACGCCTGACGGTCCTCACCTGCACCACCCCCGGAGCCGGGGGCCACCTCACGGTGGTCCCCGGCTCCGTCGTTCGCGGTGGCAGTGCACCCGGTACCCGCGGTGGCGGCCGCGGACGCCGACGCCGACGCCGACGCTGAGAGCGAACACCCGCCCCGTCGGGACGGTTCGGCCGTGGGCGTTGGTTACTGTTTGACGTAACGGATACCCGGCCGCCGGTCGGTCGGGCACCGCGGGAGCGGTGAGACGATCAGCGAAGGTAGGTACCCCGTGGCCCAGAACGGTTCAGCGGCACAGCCCGGTTCGACGCAGCCCGCCCTCAGCTCGCCCGGATCCCATGGGCTGACCCTCGGCGACTCGGTGTACGAGCGTCTCCTGCAGGAGCGGATCATCTTCCTGGGTTCCCAGGTGGACGACGACATCTCCAACCGCCTCTGCGCGCAGATCCTGCTGCTCGCGGCGGAGGATCCCACCCGCGACATCGCCATGTACATCAACTCGCCCGGTGGTTCGGTCACGGCCGGGATGGCGATCTACGACACGATGCAGTTCGTCGAGTGTGACGTGGCGACCTACGGCATGGGTCTGGCCGCCTCGATGGGGCAGTTCCTGCTCACCGCCGGCACCAAGGGCAAGCGGTACGCGCTGCCGCACGCCAAGATCATGATGCACCAGCCCTCCGCCGGAGTCGGCGGCTCGGCCGCCGACATCGCGATCCAGGCCGAGCAGTTCGCCGCCACCAAGCGCGAGATGGCCGAGCTCATCGCCTTCCACACCGGCCAGTCCTTCGAGCAGGTCACCGAGGACTCGGACCGCGACCGGTGGTTCAGCGCGGAGGAGGCCAAGGAGTACGGGTTCGTCGATCACGTGATCGCCCGTGCCTCCCAGACCGGAGGGACCTCGCCGTCGTGATCATCGACCCCGTCGCCCACGGGAGCGCTCCCGCAGCCCAGCCCGCCCCGCACA
Source organism: Dietzia sp. DQ11-38-2 (assembly GCF_014145055.1). Classification (NCBI taxonomy): domain Bacteria; kingdom Bacillati; phylum Actinomycetota; class Actinomycetes; order Mycobacteriales; family Dietziaceae; genus Dietzia; species Dietzia sp. DQ11-38-2. Next base: position 11,455 of record NZ_JAALDW010000148.1, on the reverse strand, counting down.
CCACCACGGAGTCACCGATGACCTCACTGCCGACCTCGCGCTACATCCTCCCGTCCTTCGTCGAGCACTCGAGCTACGGCGTCAAGGAGTCCAACCCGTACAACAAGCTCTTCGAAGAGCGGATCATCTTCCTGGGCACCCAGGTCGACGACGCCTCGGCGAACGACATCATGGCCCAGCTCCTCGTCCTCGAGGGCCAGGATCCGGACCGCGACATCACGATGTACATCAACTCGCCGGGCGGCTCCTTCACCTCGCTCATGGCGATCTACGACACGATGCAGTACGTGCGTCCCGACATCGTGACGGTGTGCCTGGGGCAGGCGGCTTCGGCCGCCGCGGTCCTGCTCGCGGCGGGCACCAAGGGCAAGCGGGCCGCGTTGCCCAACGCCCGCATCCTCATCCACCAGCCCGCCACCGGCGGGATCCAGGGGCAGGTCTCGGACCTGGAGATCCAGGCCGCGGAGATCGAGCGCATGCGTCGTCTCATGGAGACCACCCTGGCGCGGCACACCGGTCGCGATGCGGACCAGATCCGAAAGGACACCGACCGGGACAAGATCCTCACGGCCGCCGAGGCAAAGGACTACGGGATCATCGACACCGTGTTCGACTACCGCAAACTGTCGTCGACCAACTGACGCCCGGGCGGCGCGCCGTGGAGGGTTGCGGTGCGCCGTCAGGTCCAATGAACCTCATCGCGCGAGGGGTCGGAATTGTCGTCCCTCCCGCGTACCGTCGACTACGGGGTGTGAATCCGGACCCCTGGAATGCGAGGACGTAGAACTCATGGCACGTGTGGGCGAGAGCGGCGACCTGTTGAAGTGTTCTTTCTGTGGAAAGAGCCAGAAGCAGGTCAAGAAGCTGATCGCCGGTCCGGGGGTCTACATCTGCGACGAGTGCATCGAGCTGTGCAACGAGATCATCGAGTCCGAGGTCGAGGACTCGCAGGAATCAGCGCTCGACGAGCTGCCCAAGCCGGCGGAGATCCACGCCTTCCTCGACGAGTACGTGGTGGGGCAGGACGCGGCCAAGCGCAACCTCGCGGTGGCCGTCTACAACCACTACAAGCGCATCCGCGTGGGGGCCTCGCTCGGCCGCGGTGACGCGGTGGAACTGGCCAAGTCCAACATTCTCATGCTGGGGCCGACCGGGTGTGGCAAGACGTATCTCGCCCAGACGCTGGCCAAGATGCTCAACGTCCCGTTCGCGATCGCCGACGCCACCGCGCTGACCGAGGCGGGATACGTCGGCGAGGACGTGGAGAACATCCTCCTCAAACTCATCCAGGCCGCGGACTACGACACCAAGCGCGCCGAGATGGGCATCATCTACATCGACGAGGTCGACAAGATCGCCCGCAAGGCCGAGAATCCGTCGATCACCCGCGACGTGTCCGGCGAGGGTGTCCAGCAGGCGCTGCTGAAGATCCTCGAGGGCACGCAGGCGTCAGTGCCGCCGCAGGGTGGTCGCAAGCACCCGCATCAGGAGTTCATCCAGATCGACACGTCCAACGTGTTGTTCATCGTCGCCGGGGCATTCCAGGGTCTGGAGAAGATCGTCGGTGACCGCGTGGGCCGCAAAGGGATGGGCTTCGGGGCCGAGGTCGCCAGCAAGACGAGCCTCGACACGACGGAGAACTTCAGCGAGGTCATGCCGGAGGACCTGGTGAAGTACGGGCTGATTCCCGAGTTCATCGGTCGCCTCCCGGTCGTGGCGACCGTGACGAGCCTGGACCGCGAGGCGCTGGTCAACATCCTCAGCGAGCCCAAGAACGCGCTCGTCAAGCAGTACGCCCGGCTGTTCGAGATGGACGGCGTCGAGCTGGAGTTCACCCAGGACGCCCTCGAGGCCGTGGCCGACCAGGCGATCCTGCGGGGCACCGGCGCCCGCGGGCTGCGTGCCATCATGGAGGAGGTTCTCCTCCCGGTCATGTACGACATCCCCGGACGGGATGACGTGGCGCGCGTGGTGGTCACCGGCGAGACGGTGCGGCACAACGTGCTGCCGACGATCGTCCCCTTCTCCGAGTCCGAGCCCCGGGAGAAGTCGGCCTAGGCTGCACCGGGTCGGGTCAGGCTCAGACGCGTTCGAAGACGGCGGCCAGCCCCTGACCGCCGCCGATGCACATCGTCTCCAGCCCCCACTGGGCATCGCGTCGCACCATCTCGCGGGAGAGTGTGGTGAGCATCCGGGCGCCGGTCGCTCCGACGGGGTGGCCGAGCGAGATCCCTGAGCCGTGGGGGTTGAGGTGCTCCGAGGCGGGATCGATGTCCCACTCCCGCATGACGGACAGCGCCTGGGCGGCGAAGGCCTCGTTGAGCTCGATCACGTCGATGTCAGTCAGGGTGAGTCCGAGCGCGTGGAGGGCCTTGGCGGTGGCGGGAACGGGGCCGATGCCCATGGTCTCCGGCGCCACACCCGCAACGGCCCACGAGGCGAGACGGACGAGCGGGGTGAGCCCGAGGGCGGACGCCCTGTCGGCTGTGGTGACGATGCACATCGCGGCGCCGTCGTTCTGTCCTGAGGCGTTGCCGGCGGTGACGGTGGCCTCGGGGTCGGTCCGGCTCATGATCGCCCGGAGGCCCGAGAGGGCCTCGACCGAGGTGTCGGCGCGGGGGTGCTCGTCGGTGTCGACGACGAGGTCGGCGCCCCTGCGCTGCGGGACGGTGACGGGAACGATCTCCTCGGCGAACACCCCCGACATCTGGGCGGCGACCGCGCGCTGATGGGACTGCACGGCCAGCCGGTCCTGTTCCTCCCGGCTGATGCCGTACTCGCGGCGGAGGTTCTCGGCGGTCTCGATCATCCCCCCGTCGACGATGTGGGAGCGGCCACCGACCGTGGTGCGGGCGCGACCGAGGCGATCGACCAGGGAGACTCCATCGCCGGAGATGCCCCAGCGGGGCGAGGGCGTGGCGTAGAACTCCACCTGGCTCATCGATTCGACTCCGCCGGTGATGACGAGGTCCGCCCCGCCTGAGGCCACCTGCAGGGCGCCGGTGATCACCGCCTGCAGGCCCGAGCCGCAGCGCCGGTCCAGCTGCATCCCGGGCACCTCGACGCCGAGCGGGGAGTCGAGGGCCGCGATCCGACCTATGGCGGGGCCCTCGCCGCCCGGTGAACCCTGGCCCAGGATCACGTCGTCGACGTCGGCCCCGGTCAGGCCGGTGCGCTCGACGAGCGTCGTGAGCAGCGAGGTCGCCAGGGCGTTCGCGTCCAGCTCACGGAAGACCCCGCCGAAACGTCCGACCGGGGTGCGGAGCGGGTGGCAGATGACGATGTCGCGCATGGGTTCTCCTCATGGTGGCCGGCGGTGCCGAGAGCTCTCCGTCCTCCGCCGTCACGCGGTGGCGTGCGTGGACAGGTGCGAGCGGAGGACCGCGGTCACGCGGTCGGGAATCTCCACGGTGGGAACGTGGGCGGCGGGGGACAGGGTCAGGAACTCGGCGCCCGGGATCCCGGCGGCGAGTTCGCGGACCACGTCGGGCGGTGTGGAGGGGTCCTCGTCCCCGGCGATCACCAGGGTGGGGCAGGTGATCCGGCCGAGGTCGGCGCGCCCGTCCCAGCCCGACAGCGCGTCACAGGCCGCGCCGTACCCCTCGGCGCTGGTCGCCAGGATCATCTCGCGGACAGAATCCACCAGTGCGGGGTCCTGTCGGGCGCGACTGGGGGTAATCCACCTCGCCACCACCGCGTCGGCGACGGCACCGGTTCCGCCGTCGCGGACGGCGGCAGCCCGCTCGACCCATGCCGAGGGCTCACCGAACCTCGCGGCCGTGCACAGCAGGGCCGCGGACCCGACCCTGGTGGGCTCGTGGACAGCGAGCCACTGGGCCAGGGCTCCTCCCAGGGAGAGTCCGACCACGTGGAAGCGGTCCACGCCGAGGGTGTCGAGCAGAGCCAGGACGTCGCCGGCGAGGTCGGCGATCGTGCACGGCCCCGGGATCACGTCTGAGCCGCCGTGGCCACGGTGGTCGACAGCGATCACGGTGTGGTCCCGGGCCAGGTCGCGCACCTGGGCGTCCCACATCGACCGGTCCGAACCGAGGGACCCGAGGAGGACGACGGCCGGGGCGTTCTCCGGCCGCGGGCCGCTGACCTGACAAGACAGGGTGGCGGGCATGGGGTGTGTCCTTTCCTGGGGGTCGGGGGACCGGTCGGGCCCGCGTGGCGTGTGGGACGCACGGTCCACCGTACGACGGGTGGGAGCTGCCGCGTCACACAAAGGCGGGCGAGGCCGACCCCCGGTCGGCTTCAGCCATCGACCACACCCCGCCGATTGCACACCGCCGATCGCATACCACTGGCGGGCCCCGGGGCGAACATCGGGTGTACGACGGCTCGGGCGGTCAACAGGGGGCACATTCCTCACTACTGTGGGGACCGACCCCGTCGTCGCCAGAGGAAGGTCCCTGCGTATGAGCTCCTCCGCCCCGGTCACCGTCACCGTCACCGGTGCCGCCGGAAAGATCGCCTACTCCCTGCTCTTCCGAGTGGCGTCCGGTCTGGTCTTCGGCCCCGACACCCCGGTCAGGCTGCGGTTGTTGGACGTCCCGACCGCGGTCGCCGCAGCCGAGGGGGTGGCGATGGAGATCGAGGACTGCGCTCTTCCGTTGGTCGATTCGATCGAGATCACCGACGACGCGGACGTCGCCTTCGACGGCGCCAATGCCGCCTTCCTCGTCGGAGCGATGCCTCGCGGCAAGGGCATGGAGCGGTCAGACCTGCTGACCGCCAACGGTGCCATCTTCCGCGACCAGGGCCGCTCGATCAACGACGGGGCCGCCGACGACATCCGCGTGGTGGTGGTGGGCAACCCCGCCAACACCAACGCCTACATCGCTCACCGGCACGCCCCGGACGTCCCGGCCGGCCGCTTCACCGCCCTCATGCGGCTGGACCACAACCGGGCGCTGAGTCAGCTCGCCGCCCGCCTGGGCGCCCCCGTCGCCGAACTCGACGGGGTCGTGGTGTGGGGCAACCACTCGGCCACCCAGTTCCCGGACGTCTCCTATCTCACCCGCGCGGGTGAACCCGTGACCGCGGGACTCGAGCGCGAGTGGTTGACCGACACCTTCATCCCGCGGGTCGCGAACCGGGGTTCCGAGATCATCGCCGTGCGGGGTTCGTCGTCGGCCGCCTCGGCCGCGGGTGCCGCCGTCGATCAGATGCACGACTGGGTGCACGGCACCCCGGGGGAGAGCTGGACCACGGTGGCGCTGCCCTCCGAGGGGCACTACGGCACGGTCCCGGGTGTGGTCACCGGGTTGCCGTGCCGCAGCCGTGGCGGGGAATGGAAGGTGGTCGAGGGTCTCGAGATCGACGATTTCCAACGCGCGCGCATCGACGCCTCGGTGGCCGAACTGGTCTCCGAGCGCGACGCCGTGCACGCCCTCAACCTGACGGACTGACCCCGGGGGGCGGGGTCCGGCCCGCGTGTGCGGGACCCCGGTGCGGACGGCCTACGATGGTCGGGTGACGACAGCAGCGACTCCCGGCCCCGAGAACAACCGCGCGGATCTGCTCCCCGCCTCCTGGAACCCCGGCGAGGTCGAGTCCGAGCTGTATCAGCGTTGGGTCGAGGCCGGTTATTTCGAGGCCGACCCCTCCAGCGACAAACCCGCGTACTCGGTGGTTCTCCCGCCGCCCAACGTCACCGGAAACCTGCACATGGGGCACGCACTCGACCACACGCTCATGGACGTGCTCACGCGCCGCAAGCGCATGCAGGGCTTCGAGGTGCTGTGGCTTCCGGGCATGGACCACGCCGGGATCGCCACCCAGACCCTCGTGGACCGCAAGCTCCGCGCCGAGGGGATCGACCGCCACGAGATCGGGCGAGAGGCGTTCATCGGACGAGTCTGGGAGTGGAAGCGTGAGTCCGGCGGGACCATCGGCGAGCAGATGCGGCGGCTCGGCGACGGCGTCGACTGGTCGCGTGAGCGGTTCACCCTGGACGAGGGACTGTCCCGCGCGGTGCAGACCATCTTCAAAGAGCTCTACGACCGGGGGCTCATCTACCGCGCCGAGCGGCTGGTCAACTGGTCGCCCACACTCCAGACCGCGATCTCGGACATCGAGGTCAAGTACGCGGATGTCGAGGGCGAGCTGGTGAGCTTCCGCTACGGCTCGATGGACGACTCGCAGCCGCACCTCGTGGTGGCCACGACCCGGCTCGAGACGATGCTGGGCGACACGGCGATCGCCGTGCACCCGGAGGACCCGCGGTACGCCCACCTCGTGGGCACCGAGATCGAGCACCCGTTCCGCGACGGGTGGACCCTGCGCGTCGTGGCGGACGACCACGTCGATCCCGAGTTCGGGACGGGGGCCGTCAAGGTCACGCCCGCGCACGACCCCAACGACTTCGCGATCGGCCAGCGCCACGGGCTGGCGATGCCCACGATCATGGACGCGGCCGGCCGCATCGCCGACACGGGGACCCGCTACGACGGGATGGACCGGTTCGAGGCGCGCAGGGTGATCCGCGAGGACCTCGCCGCCGAGGGCCGGATCGTCAAGGAGGTGCGCCCGTACCTGCACTCCGTCGGACACTCGGAGCGATCCGGTGAGCCGATCGAGCCCCGGCTGTCCCTGCAGTGGTGGGTCAGGGTCGAGGAACTGGCCCGGATGGCGGGAGACGCCGTGCGAGACGGTGACACGGTGATCCACCCGAAGAGTCAGGAACCGCGCTGGTTCGACTGGGTCGACGACATGCACGACTGGTGCATCTCCCGCCAGCTGTGGTGGGGCCACCGCATCCCCATCTGGTACGGGCCGGGCGGCGAGGTGGTCTGCGTGGGCGTGGGCGAGGAGCCGCCAGCCGGCTACACGCAGGACACGGACGTGCTCGACACGTGGTTCTCCTCCGGACTGTGGCCGTTCTCGACCATGGGCTGGCCCGACCGGACCGCGGACCTCGAGCGGTTCTACCCCACGTCCGTGCTGGTGACCGGGTACGACATCCTGTTCTTCTGGGTGGCCCGGATGATGATGTTCGGCACCTTCGTGGGTCGCACCCTGACCGGCGACAGGGCCGCCCCGGGCACGGTTCCGTTCACCGACGTGTTCCTCCACGGGCTCGTCCGCGACGAGCACGGCCAGAAGATGTCCAAGTCCAAGGGCAACGGCATCGACCCGCTCGACTGGGTCGACCGTTTCGGCGCCGACGCCCTGCGCTTCACCCTGGCCCGGGGTGCGAACCCGGGTGGCGACCTGTCCGTGGGCGACGACTCCGCCCAGGCCTCGCGCAACTTCGCCACCAAGCTCTTCAACGCCACGCGGTTCGCGCTGATGAACGGCGCGAGGGTGGGCGAGCTCCCGGCGGAGGTCGCGCTCACCGACGCTGATCGCTGGATCCTCCAGCGCCTCGGCGAGGTGCGGGTCTCCGTCGACGACGCGCTGGACCGCTACGAGTTCTCCAAGGCCTGCGAGGCCCTGTACCACTTCGCATGGGACGAGCTGTGCGACTGGTACCTGGAGCTGGCCAAGGTCCAGTTCGGCAGCGACGACGAGGCGCGCGGGTCCGAGCGGGCCGATCACACGCGGCTCGTGCTGGGACACGTTCTCGACGTGGTGCTGCGGATGCTGCATCCCGTCATCCCGTTCGTCACCGAGGTGCTGTGGACGGCCCTGACCGGACGCGACTCGGTGGTGGTCGCGGACTGGCCCTCCGACGTGGCCCCGGCAGAGGGGGCCACGGAGTCCGTGCGCCGGGTGGCCGACGCCCAGACCCTCGTCACCGAGATCCGCCGCTTCCGCTCCGACCAGGGACTCAAGCCCGGCCAGCGGGTGCCCGCGCGCGTCACCGGGGTCGACCGGGCGGATCTGCCCGCCGACCTGCTCGACCAGGTGGCCTCGCTCGCGCGGATCACCCCGGCCGGGGACGACTTCACCGCCACCGCCTCGTTGGAGGTCCGGCTGGGGCTGTCCACTGTGGGGGTCGAGATCGACACTTCCGGCACCATCGACCTGGCCGCCGAGCGTCGACGCCTGGAGAAGGACCTCGCGGCCGCGCGCAAGGAGCTGGAGACCACCGGCGCCAAGCTGGGCAACGAGGCGTTCCTCGGCAAGGCTCCCGACCACGTGGTGGACAAGATCCGCGCGCGCCGGGATCTCGCCGAAAACGAGGTCAGCCGGATCTCCGCCCGACTCGAGGGCCTCCCGGCCGGGAGCACCGCCTGATGGCGGATCATCGGTGGCTCGAGCCCCACGACCCGGACGAGGGCTGGGACACCCCCACCGAGGAGGACGTCGCCGAGTTGCTCGGCGAGGAGGGCCTGGTCTCCGGGGTCTCCCTCGGCGGACCGCTGCCCGGTGACGAGGACGGCGAGGACCGCCAGGAGCCGCGCCCGATCCCGGAGGTCGGCAGCCCCGAGTGGCAGGCCGACACCGCCGAGCTCGCGGCGGTCGAGGAGGAACTGGCCACCCGGTGGCCGGAGACCCGCCTCGAACCGAGCCTGGACCGGATCGCGGAGCTCACCGGTGTCCTCGGGGATCCGCAGCACGCCTATCCGGTCGTCCACGTGGCGGGGACCAACGGCAAGACCTCGGTCACCCGGATGATCGACGCCCTCCTGCGGGCACTGCACCAGCGCACCGGGCGCAACACCAGCCCGCACCTCCAGACCGTCACCGAGCGCATCGCCCTGGACGGCGAGCCCGTCCCGGCGCGTCTGTTCGTGGACACCTACCGCGAGCTGCAGCCGTATCTGGAACTGGTGGACCAGCGGTCCGAGTCCGGCGGCGGTCCCCGGATGAGCTACTTCGAGGTGCTCACCGCGATGGCCTTCGCGGCCTTCGCCGACGCCCCGGTCGACGTGGCCGTGGTGGAGACCGGCATGGGCGGGACCTGGGACGCCACCAACGTGGTGCGGCCGGCCGTCGCCGTCGTCACCCCGATCGGCCTGGACCACACCGACTACCTCGGCGACGACCTGGCGACCATCGCGGGGGAGAAGGCGGGGATCATCCAGCCCGTGGCCGGGGACGATCTGCTCCCGAGGGACCCGGTGGCGGTGATCGGCCGGCAGGAGCCCGAGGCGATGGAGGTGCTGCTGCGTCGGGCGGTCGAGGTGGGCGCGGTGGTGGCGCGTCTCGGCTCGGAGTTCGACGTGGTCGAGCGTCGCCTGGCGGTGGGCGGACAGCAGCTCACCCTGCGCGGTCTCGGGGGCGAGTACCCGGAGGTGTTCCTCCCGCTGTTCGGCGAGCACCAGGCCGAGAACGCCGCCACCGCGCTGGCCGCCGTCGAGGCGTTCTTCGGAGCGGGCCCGGACAGGTCGCTTGACCCCGAGCTCATCCGCGCCGGATTCGCCGCCGTGGACAACCCTGGCCGGCTCGAGCGCCTCAGCTCGAGCCCGACGGTGCTGGTGGACGCCGCGCATAACGGACACGGCGGGGGCGCACTCGCCGAGGCGGTCACCTCCGAGTTCGACTTCCGACGTCTCGTCGCCGTGGTCGCGATGCTCGACGGCAAGGACGCCGACGCCTTCCTCGCGGCCATCGAGCCGGTGGTCGACGAGGTCGTCGTCACGAGGACCGGATCGCCGCGGGCGATGGCGCTCGAGGACCTCGCGCGCATCGCCGAGGACCGGTTCACCGCCCAGCGGGTCCACGTGGTGGACACCCTGCCCGAGGCGATCAGCGCCGCGCTGGACCTGGTGGGGGTTCCCGACCCGACCGCCGACGACGACGTCTCCGGAGTCGGCGTGCTCGTCACGGGGTCGGTGTTGACCGCGGGGGCCGCCCGCAGCTTGTTCGGAAAGGACGCACAGTGACCGACACCGGTTCCGTCGATCCGGGGGCCACGGCCCACGAACCCTCGGTGGATCCGTGGAAGGGCCTGCGGGGGATCATGGCCGGGACACTGATCCTCGAGGCCATCGTGATCGGACTGGTGCTCACGGTGATCGCCCGGGTTGACGACGGAGAGCACTTCCAACCCTGGAAGGTGTGGTTCGTCAGCCTCCTGGCGGTGGCGATGGTCGTGGCCAGTGGTCTGCAGCGGCGGCCCTGGGCGATCCCGATGAACCTCACTCTCGCCGGACTGGCGGTGGCCGGGTGGGCCGTCCACTGGTCGATGGGGGTATGCGGTCTGATGTTCGCGGCGGTGTGGGCGTACATCCTCTATCTTCGGCGGGACCTGTCCCGGAGGATGGCTGCCGGTTACCTCCCCAGCCAACACGACTGACGGGATCCGGGTACTTGTAGCATTGCGGCCGTGACCGAGAGAACCTTCTTCCTCATCAAGCCCGACGGCGTCCAGCGAGGCCTGACCGGGACCATCCTCGCGCGAATCGAGGCCAAGGGCCTCAGGCTCGTGGCCATGGACATGCGCCACGTGCCCCAGGAGACCGCGGCCGAGCACTACGCCGAGCACTCCGAGCGTCCGTTCTACGGCGATCTGCTCGAGTTCATCACCTCCGGTCCGGTCGTGGCCGGTGTCGTCGAGGGCCCCCGCGCGATCGCCGCCTGGCGCCAGCTCGCCGGCGGGACCGACCCGGTGGACAAGGCCGCGCCCGGGTCCATCCGCGGCGACTTCGGGTTGGAGACCCAGTTCAACCTCGTCCACGGATCCGATTCCGAGGAGTCCGCGGCCCGCGAGATCGGACTGTGGTTCCCCGACCTCTGATCCGGGTTCCCCACCAGCGCCCGCGCTGAATGCGCCCGTCGGCCCCGTGTCCGGCGGGCGCATCTGTCTTCCCACCGCTCCCGCGCGGCAACGGATCGCCGGCGGGTGTGGGACAATGGCCGGAGCCCATATTCTTGGCGAGCGGACCACCAGTTCGCCCCGGATCGGGCGCCCGCCATCCGCGGGCCGGATCACACCGGAATCGCGGACCACAAGACACAGCCCCACCTGTGTGGGGCCCAGAGAGAAATGCCGACCCCGTGCGGCGGCGTGGGTCACCGGAGTTGTTCCGGTGACGTGATCGCGCCCGGAGTCCGGCCAGAGGAGACACGTGTCGGATTCGACCCTGACCATCGACGATCTCAACGCGCTCCCGGAGAAGATGCGCGCGCACGCCGCGGCCAAGGCCGTGGGTATGACCAGCAAGGAGTTCCTGGCCGCGATGGCCGGGATCGGCGTGGAGATCAGGAGCGCCCAGTCCGGCGTGACCCGCGAGGTGTTGCTCACCTGGTTCGCCGGCCGTGAGGACGGCGACGGGGCGGCACTCGCGGAGGCTCCCGCCGACCAGGGCGCCTCCGCTGAGACGGTCCCGGCCGATACAGCCCCCGCGAAGAAGGCGGGCGCCGGAAAGGCGCCGGCAAGAAAGTCCTCCGAGAAGAAGGCGCCGGCCAGAAAGTCGGCCGAGAAGAAGGCGCCGGCCGAGAAGTCTCCGGCGAGGAAGACTCGCACGTCCGCTGCGGGCGACGCGGCGACGGACCCGACAGTCGACGGTGACGCCGCGGGGCGGGCCACCAAGAAGACCGCCGCCGACGAGACCGCCGC
>NZ_JAALDW010000147.1:0-4631 GCF_014145055.1 Dietzia sp. DQ11-38-2 | reverse complement strand
TCGAACACGTGCGAGACCAGTAGCAGGTGACCGCCCGGGCGTACCCGCTCGGCGGCACGCTGGAGTATCTGCGTGCGGGGCAGGTCGACGGGGGAGTGGAAGAAGCTGGCCGTGACGAGGTCGAACCGCTCGTCGGTGGTCCAGGTGGACAGGTCGTGCGACACCCAGTCGATACGGTCGGCCAGTCCGCGGGTCGCCGCCGCCTCCGCCCCGCGGGAGACCGCCGTGGGAGACAGGTCCACCGCGGTCACGCGCCACCCCTGCTCGGCCAGCCAGACCGCGTCTCCGCCCTCACCGCAGCCCAGCTCGAGGGCCGAGCCGGCCGGGAGAGGGCCGACCACCGCCGCCGTCGTGGCGTTCGCGGCCCCCGACCAGCGGGGTCCGTCGCCCGCGTACTCGCCCTCCCAGAAGTCGGCAGGGCCTCCGGAGGCGTTCTGGGTGTGGGTCGCGGCGTCGAAGTCCTCGTTGACCAGCATCATGTTGACCATCCCGCCCGCCATCGACCCCGCGGCCATGGAGACGGGCACGGTGGCTCCCGGGTTGGCGACGTTGCCCGCCGCCCAGATGCGGGGATGGCTGGTCGCACCGAACTGGTCCACCGCGAGAACCGTGCCCAGCGGGGAGGTGGTCCGCTCCAGGTCGAGCCCGTCGAGGAACCGGTCGTGGGGCCGAGCGGTGGGCGCGGCGAAGATCGCGTCGAGTGCGATCTGTCGTCCGTCGGCCAGGCTGACGCCGGTCAGTCGTCCGTCCTCGGACAGGACGCTGGTGACGGGCGACTCCTCGAGCCGGACGCCGCGGGCCCGGAGCCGGGCGGCCACCTCGGCATCGGGGGCGCCACTCCCGGCGGTGAGGAACACCAGGTCGTCGGTCCACTGCCGGACGAGCTGAGCCTGGTGCGCCGACATGGCGGACGTGCCCAGCACCGCGATCCTGCTGCCGCGCACCTCCCAACCGTGGCAGTACGGGCAGTGGAGCACGCTCGAGCCCCAGAGTTCCTGCAGGCCGGGGATGTCCGGGAGTTCGTCGGTCTGTCCGGTCGCCACGACGAGAGCACGGGCTGTCACGGGTGCCGCATCGGCGAACTCGACGGTCAGGGCGGCGTTCCCCCCGTTCGCTCCGTCACCGCTCCCCGCGTCGTCGACCCCGCTGTCCCGGACCACGGTCACGAACCCGGACCGCACCGTCACGTCGTACTGCCGCAGTTCCTCGCGGCCCCGGCGGAGCAGCTCGAGCGGGTCCATCCCCTCGTGGCCGAGGACTCCGTGCATGTGCGCGGCGAAGCGGTTGCGCGGTTCGCCGGCGTCGACGACGAGCAAGCGGCGGCGGGCCCGGCCGAGCATGAGCGCCGCCGACAGGCCCGCGGCCCCACCGCCGACCACGATCGTGTCCCAGTGTTCTGGTGTCTCCTCAGTGATGTCCATGGGGACAGTTGACGCCTGGTGTGCAAAAACTGCAAGAATGTTTGCACTATTGGCAAGGAGTCGGGCGACGGCGGGAGAGGACCGATGGGCGGAGAACTCAAGCAGGTGGGCGTGCGGCTGCGCGCGTACCGACACAGCCGCGGGTTGACGCTGGACGAGTTGGCGGAGCGGGCCGGGATGTCGGCCAGCACGCTGTCGCGTCTCGAGTCAGGCAAGCGGCAGGCCAGTCTCGAGCTGCTGCTGCCGCTCACGCGCCAACTGGGGATCGGCCTGGACGACCTGGTGGCCCCGACCACGGTCGACCCCCGGGTGCGGCGGCCCGTCGTCCACCGGGACGGCATGGTCATCGCGCCCCTGGCCCCCGAGGGGTCATCGGTGGGGACCTACAAGATCACCTACCCGCCGGCAAAGGTGGCGCCCGAACCCCGGGTCCACGACGGGTACGAGTGGTTCTACGTCCTGTCCGGGAAATTGCGCCTGGTCCTCGGCGACCAGGAGCTGATCCTCACCCGCGGGGAGGCGGCCGAGTTCGACACCAGGGTCCCGCACAGCCTGTCCGCGGCCGGGGGACGCCCGGCGCAGGTGATCAGCATCTTCAACGACGACGGCGTGCGGATGCACACGCACACCGCGGGCTCGTGACGTCTCCAGGGCTCCCGGTTTGGTCGGTCGCCCGGCCGTGCTGGTAGGGTATCCCTCGCTGCTCGAGAGGGCGGCACTGCTTCCCGAAAGGGCGGCGACACGGCCCGCGAGGGCCGTGAGGGGCTATAGCGCAGTTGGTAGCGCGTCTCGTTCGCATCGAGAAGGTCAGGGGTTCGATTCCCCTTAGCTCCACCCAAGGACTTCGAGTTCAGAGGCCGTTTCCGCGCAAGCGGGGACGGCCTTTCCGCTTGTCAGGTCTGTGCGGCCCCGGCCCGGCCCGGCCAGGTGGCCGCGTGATCGTTCACGCGGGGTTTACCGCGACACCGGTGCACCCGGAGGTACCTGAGTAGTCTTCTGCGTCATGGCGACACCCGCGCCCGAGGGCGACGACCCCGGGGCCCCCTCCACAGTTCAGCGCTACATCGACGAGACCCCCCGGTGGCGGGACGGCACCCCGGCGGTCGCGGGCGGCATGACGAGTATGCAGGGCAGGATCTTCTGGCTCGCCTCGGCAGGCAAGTTCTTCGAGGGCCTGATCGTGTTCCTCATCGGGGTGGCCCTGCCGCTCATCACCGCCTACTGGTCACTCTCGGCGGTGGAGACGGGGTTGCTCACGGCCGCGACCCTCGCGGGCATCATGGTCGGGGCCACGGCCCTCGGTGGACTGTCGGACCGCTTCGGCCGCAAGCAGATGTTCCTCATCGAGATGATCCTGTTCACCGTCTTCCTGCTCGGTGCCACCGTGGCACCCGGGTTCGCCGTCTTCCTCGTGTGCCTGTTCGGGATGGGTGTCGCGCTGGGGTGCGACTACCCGACCGCGCACGCGATCCTCTCCGAGACGCAGTCGACCGCCGGCCGCGGCCGTAAGGTGCTGTCGGCATTCGCGTTCCAGGCGGTCGGCGCCGTGGCGGGGACCCTGGTGGGCGTCGCCATCCTCAGCACCACCAGCTCACTCGACTCCTGGCGACTCATGTTCGGTGTCGTCGTGGTACCGGCGGCACTGGTCGCCGTCGGCCGGGTGTTCGTCGTACAGAGCCCACACTGGCTGGCGAACGTCGGCCGCCGCGCGGAAGCCGAGGCCGAACTCACGAAGCTCCTCGCCCGCACGCCGCGGTACCCCTCGGTCGTGACGATCTCGGACGGGCGGGACGGTGGGGCCGAGGCCGCGACGACCGACGTCCGCGCGCTGTTCAGGACGCCGTGGCGGCGATCGACCATCCTGGCGTCGGTCCCGTGGTTCCTCCAGGACCTCAGCACCTACGGGATCGGCATCTTCACGCCGACGATCATCGCCACCACGCTCGGGAACGTCGCCAGCAGTGGGTCGTCGTCGTCGGCGATCATCCACAAGGACCTGTTCGGCGCCAAGGGTGCCGCCCTCATCGACGTCTTCCTCCTGGTGGGCATCCTGGTCGCCATCGTGTTGATCAACAGGTGGGGCCGCATGCGGCTGCAGATCCTGGGCTTCCTCGGCTGCGCGACCGGACTCGCCATCGCCGCCTCCTCGACCCTGGCCCACGGGTCGGTGCAGACGGTGCTCGTCTTCACCGGCTTCATCCTGTTCCAGTTCATGACCAACCTCGGTCCCAACTCCATGACCTACGTCGTGGCGGGGGAGGTGTTCCCGACGGCCCTGCGCGGGACGGGAGCGGGCATGGCGGCGTCCATCGCCAAGTCGGGCGCCGTGCTCACCTCGTTCCTCTTCCCGATACTGCTGGTCGCCTGGGGCACGGGTGTCGTCCTGGCGATCCTGGTGGGGACCTCACTGCTCGGGGCGGTCATCACGTGGCTGTTCCGCATCGAGACCACCGGCAAGAGCGTCGAGGAGATCGATTCGATGTACGAGCTGCATCCGACGACGACGGAGCCCGCCGAGCAGTGAGACCGGATGGTCCGCCTGTGGCACTGTGGGCGACATGCCGTCTCCCCGGATCGCCATCACCTTCTGTACGCAGTGCCGGTGGACGCTTCGCGCCCAGTGGTACGCGGGCGAGCTGCTGCAGACCTTCGAGGGCGAGATCGGTGAGGTCGCGCTCGTGCCAGCGACCGGCGGCACCTTCCGGATCGACGTCGGCGACGAGCAGGTCTGGAACCGCAAGAGGGATGGTGGATTCCCCGAGATCACCGAACTGAAGCGGGCTGTCCGGGATCTCGTCGCCCCGGGAAAGTCGCTCGGTCACGCCGACCGGGTCGGGCCCACCGAGTAGCCGCGGAGCTCGGTCCCGGAGGATCCCGACGGCGCCCGTTCGCCGTGACCGCACCCGGAATCCGCCCGAAATTCGCCTCCGGGTAAGGGAACTCTGATGTGCTGGAGTTCAGGCGGCGGCTGCCGCCGGTCGACGACACCAGGGAGAACGACATGTCCGTAAGGCTTCTCACCGTGTGCGGCGTGGCCGCAGTGACCCTCTTCGCGGGCGCCGGGACGGCGTCCGCTCAACTCGGCTCCGTCACGGGCTCGCTGCCGGGATCCGCCAGCGGGCCGGTCGGTTCCGTGGCGACCGCGGCGTGCAACGCCGGAAGCGTCGCGAACCTCGCCGGTGCGGGGCTTCCGACGAGCGCGGTGTGTGT
>NZ_JAALDW010000146.1:6956-9790 GCF_014145055.1 Dietzia sp. DQ11-38-2 | reverse complement strand
TCCGGCCGGTCCGGCCGATCAGGGGTGCAGGTGGGCCACCGCGGCCCTCAGGATGTCCACCGCGGCGTCGCGGCGCTCTTCGGTGAACCTCGCCTCGGGACCCGACGCGGACACGGCGACCGCGGCGGCGCCCGCCCCGACCGTGATCGCGACGCAGCGGACCCCCTCTTCTTGTTCCGACTCGTCCGTGGCGAATCCCACGCGCCGGATGCGCTCGAGTTCCTCGATCAGGGTGTCCGGCTCGACGATCGTGGAGTCCGTGTACCCGGGCATACCGGTCCTCGCGAGCATCGCGCGGACCTCGTCGTCGTGGTCTCGGGCGGCCAACGCCTTGCCCACCGCCGTGCAGTGCACGTGCACCCGGCGTCCCACCTCGGTGAACATCCGCATCGAATGCGGTGACGGTACCTGGGCGAGGTACACCACGCCGTCCCCGTCGCGGACGGCGAGGTTGGCGGTCTCGCCGGTCCCCTCGACGACGGCCTCGAGGACCGGTGTCGCCCACGACCGCGTCGCCTGTGCCGCCACCTCACCGATCCGCTGCAACCGGGGGCCGAGCAGATAGTCGCGGCGGGTGTCCCGACGGAGATGACCGGTCTCGGCGAGGGTCCCGCAGAGTCGGTGGACGGTCGCCGCGGCCAATCCGGTATCAGCGCACAGTTCGCCGAGAGTGGCGCGACCGCCTCGGCGGGCCAGCGAGTCGAGCAGGGCGAACGCCCTGTCCACCGACTGGACACGTCCTCGACCAGCGTTCGGTGAGCTCACCGCTGCACCCCGTCCAGGATCTCGAGCGCGGCGTCCAGGGGCGTCCGACCACCGGCAGGTGCCCCGTCGACCGGACGGGTGTCGGTGTCGATCCACCTGATGCGGTGATCACGCCCGAACCAGGACCGCTGCCTGCGGACGTAGCGTCGGGTGCCGATCACCGTCCGCTCGCGGGCGCGGGCCACTCCCCCCTCGTCGATCGCCAGGTCGTCGTCCATCTCGTCGAGTACCTGCGCATACCCGATCGCCCGACGGGCCGTCACGCCCTCGAGCAGTCCGAGTCCGACGAGTCCTCGCACCTCCGCGACCAGCCCGTCATCGAACATCCGGACGGTACGCGCCTCCAGCCGTTCATCCAGTTCTCCGAGCGCGCAGCGGAGGCCGAGCAGGCGTGTGCCCCACCGGGGGTCGCCGATCGTCGGCCTGGAGGCGGAGAACGGCTTCCCGGTCAGTTCGATCACCTCCAGTGCCCGCACCGTCCGGCGGGGATCAGTCGGCAGGATGGACCGCGCGGCCTCGGGGTCCACGCGGCCGAGCTCGGCGTGCAACGCCTGTACCCCGATCTCCTCGAGGCGCCGTTCGTAGGAGGCCCGGACCTGCGGGTCGGTGTCCGGGATGGCCCAGTCGTCGACCAGTGCCTGGATGTACATCATCGACCCCCCGCACAGGATCGGTACGCGCCCGCGTCGCCGGATCTCGGCGACCTCGCGTTCGGCCTCGCGACGGAAGTCGGCGACGCTCGCGGTCTGCGTCACGTCGAGCACGTCGAGCCTGTGGTGCGGGATCCCGCGCCGGAGGGACAGCGGCAGCTTCGCGGTGCCGATGTCCATGCCCCGGTACTGCTGCATGGCGTCGCAGTTGATCACCTCGCCGCCCAGCCGCTCCGCCAGATCGAGGGCGAGTTCGGACTTCCCGGTCCCGGTCGGCCCCACCACGGCGACCGGTGCTGGGCCGCTCACTCCTGGTCCCCCGCCGCCGCGGAGTCCGACAACGACAAGGCCCATCGAGCACCGTGGTACCCCACCCCGAAGGGGGCCCACGAGATCGACTCCACGGCCGCCCGGTGCCCCACCAGCCCGGAGAGCTCGAGCCACGCGGGCCTGCTCCACCACCCCACCGCCTGCGCCACCGCGTCCCCGGGATCCGGGAGCGGACCGCCGTTCCGTAACCACCCGGTCAGGTCGGCATCGAGGGCGACGCCGCGCGGATCCTCGGGGACGGGCGCGCGGGGGGAGAGCGACGCGGGGCCGTCGGCCACGACGACGACGAGGGTGTTCGCGCTCTGGAGCCGTGGGAGCCGCCCGGCAGCGGTGACTCCGACGAAGGACCGGGGCAGGTCGATCCCGGCCCGGTCGAGCAGCCACCAGGCGATCAGCGCGGCGTCGGGGACCTCCTCGTGATCGGCCTGCGGTGCCCCGGGCCGCCCGACTGGCACCTCCGCGCCCCATCGCACCAGGGACGAACTCACGTCACCGATCGTCCGGCCCGCGGTATCCGTTCCCCGCACCAGAGGGCTGTCGACGCCGGCCCCGGCGGCTCTGAGCATCGCCACCACCGCGTCGACCTGCGCGGCCGACTCCCCTGCCGCTGCCCCTGACAGCTCGGGCACCAGGACCGGTGCTCCGGGTACCACTACGACAGAGGTGCTCACACCGAGAACCTTACTGACCACCACCGGAGCCCGACCTCAGGACTCTGCCGGACTCGCGGAAGATACCCCGGCGCCCGGGCAGAGCTTGGTACACACTAGGGGGATACCGACCCCTCACGGGGCCGGTGAGGCGACGACCGGTGGGATTTTCCGGCGATGGTGCCGTGTCACGCGGCGGGACGAGATGAGGACCAGATGAGCGACCAGTCACCGACCAGCCCCGGTGTGGCGAACCCCGGAGCGTCCGCACCGACCCCCGCGCCGACGCCGGGCCCGCGCCCCGGTGCGCCCTCGCCCGCCGCCCTCGCCCGGAAGGCTGGACCGCGGGCGTCGGCGACCCCGGATACGCGGATCGCCCGGGCGTCGGACCCGTCCGAGTGGGGACGGGTCGACGCCTCCGGCGCGGTGTTCGTCAAGA
>NZ_JAALDW010000146.1:0-6938 GCF_014145055.1 Dietzia sp. DQ11-38-2 | reverse complement strand
CGACGGAGAGCGGCAGGTGGGATCCTGGCAGGCCGGCGCTCCGGAAGAGGGCCTGGCACACTTCGGCCTCAGGTACGACGATCTGGTGGCCGAGGTCATGCTCCTCGAGGCCCGTCTCGAGTCTCACCCGCAGGACGCGCGCAAGACGCGCGCGTCCGCCGAAACGCTCGCCGAACAGCTCCCGACCGCGGCCGCGGTGGGCGATCTCGACACCCTCGCGGCCCGGCTGGTGACAGTGATCGAACGGTCCGGCGCCGTCGAGGCCGAGGCGCGCCACCGTAAGGAGGAGGAACGCGCGACCGCGATCGCACGCAAGGAGGCGCTGGCCGTCGAGGCCGAGGAGATCGGGGAGTCCTCCACCCAGTGGAAGGCCGCCGGCGATCGCCTGCGGGAGATCCTCGACGAGTGGAAGACCATCCGAGGTATCGATCGCAAGACCGACGACGCCCTGTGGAAGCGCTTCTCCAAGGCGCGCGAGGCGTTCAACCGTCGCCGGGGTTCGCACTTCGCGGAACTGGACCGCAATCGGGCATCGGTGAAGCGGGTCAAGGAAGAGCTGGTCGAGCGCGCCGAGGCGATCTCGGGCTCGACCGACTGGAATGACACGGCGACCGCGTTCAGGCGGCTCATGGACGAGTGGAAGGCCGCGGGCCGCGCACCCCGCGAGGCCGATGACGCGCTGTGGAAGCGGTTCAAGGCGGCCCAGGACACGTTCTTCGACGCCCGCCATGCCGCGGCCGCCGAGAGGGACGCCGAGTTCGCCGGCAACGCGGATGCGAAAGAGGCGCTGCTCGCCGACTACGCGGGCCGGATCGATCCCCAGAAGGACCTCACCGCCGCGCGCACGGCCCTGCGGGAACTCCAGACCCGCTGGGAGGAGATCGGCAAGGTCCCGCGGGAGCGGATGGGAGAGCTCGAGGGAAGGATCCGGGCGCTGGAGAGGTCCGTGTCCGATGCGGCGGACGCGGAGTGGCGACGGACCGACCCCGAGGCCAAGGCCCGCGCCGCCCAGTTCTGGGTGCGCGTGGACGATTTCGAAGAGCAGGCGGCGAAGGCCGAAGCCGCGGGCAGGTCGAAGGATGCGGAGAAGGCCCGCGCGCAGGCCACGCAGTGGAGGGAGTGGGCAGAGGCCGCCGAGAACGCTGTCGACACCCGCTGAGCACGACGATCGTCAGTTGAGCCCCGCCTCTGAGGCGGGAGACGTGAGCAGGACCCCCTGAACGGTGGGGCTCCGGTTCACTCGCGGTGGCGCAGCGAGTCCTCGAGCTCTCGTTGCTCCGGCGTCCGCGCCCACAGCACGCCCGCCAGTGTCATCACCAGCAGCAGCACCAGGATGACGCTGACGTACATCCCGATCCCGGGGGCCCCGAAGTCCCGGAAATCCGGGTCGGGTCCTCGCCCGGACTGGCGCAGCCAGATCGCGAGCATCCCGTAGACGGCGGCGACACAACTCGCGCCCCACGCGATCCCCGCCGCCCACCACTTCTGGGTGATGATCATGACCGCGCCGAACAGGATGGCACCGGCCGAATAGATGAGGACGAACACGTGGGACGGCAGCGACGTCTCCTGGGCCCGGGCCGCTTCGGTGAAGAACAACACATCAAGACCGCGCACCCCGTCACTGTGGGGCAACACCAGTGCGGCCGCGAGCAGCACGATCAGGAGAGCCGACGCCAGATAGGCCTTGCCGATCACGAGAGTGTGGCCCAGGACCCGATCTTTCTGACGGAGCTCCGAGTTGACGGTGCCGGACTCCAGAATCCCTTCGATCGGGTCGGGGCGGTCAGCGGTGTTCACGTGGGGCATCCCTTCGGGGTGGTGTCGGGGGTGTCGGCGGCCCTCCGCAGGGTGGGCAGTCCGAGCCCCACCCCGATCGGTGGCGTCTCCGGCTTCTCACCGGCTTCGTGCCTGTCGCCCGCCCTGGTCGTCCGCAGGGTCAGCACTCCGTCATCGGCGAGCAGGTGGTGTGGTGCCGCCGAGGTGACTCGGGTGGTGACCACGTCGCCGGGACGGATCCGCCCGGCGTGCTCCCCCACCGGGGCGAAGTGCACCAGGCGGCCGTCGCGGGCCCGGCCGGTCATCCGAGCGGTCGCGGCGTCCTTTCGCCCCTGGTCCGCCGTGACGAGCAGCTCGACCTCACGACCGACCTGCTTCTCGTTCTCCTCGAGGGTGATCCGCTCCTGGAGCCGGATCAGTCTGTCGTAGCGCTCCTGCACCACGGACTTGGGGATCTGCTCGTCCATCGTCGCCGCCGGCGTCCCCGGTCGCGGTGAGTACTGGAACGTGAAAGCGCTGGTGAAGCGTGCTTTCTCGACGACGTCGAGAGTGGCCTGGAAGTCCTCTTCGGTCTCGCCGGGAAAACCGACGATGATGTCCGTGGTGATGGCCGCGTGCGGCATCGCGGCACGCACCCTGTCCAGGATGCCGAGGAAGCGCTCCGACCTGTACGACCGCCGCATCGCCCGGAGCACACGATCCGAGCCCGATTGCAGGGGCATGTGCAGCTGTGGGCACACGGCGGGGGTGTCGGCCATCGCCTCGATGACGTCGTCGGTGAACTCCGCCGGATGGGGCGAGGTGAACCGGATCCGTTCGATTCCCTCGACCCGACCGGCAGCGCGCAGCAACTTCGCGAAGGCTCCCCTGTCGGACGGCTCGGCAGGGTCGTGGAACGAGCGCCCGTAAGCGTTGACGTTCTGACCCAGCAGGGTGACCTCGAGGACACCCTCGTCCGCCAGCGCCCGCATCTCTGCGAGTACCTCTCCGGGACGCCGGTCCACCTCCTTGCCGCGGAGGGACGGGACGATGCAGAAGGTGCAGGTGTTGTTGCAGCCGACCGACACGGAGACCCAGCCGGCGTAGGCGGACTCGCGAGTCGCGGGGAGGGTTGACGGGAAGTGCTGGAGCGAGTCGGCTATCTCCACCTCGGCTCGTTCGTTGTGGCGCGAACGCTGGAGCAGGGTGGGGAGGTGACCGAGGTTGTGGGTGCCGAAGACGACGTCGACCCACGGTGCCCGCGAGACCACCACGTCCTTGTCCTTCTGCGCGAGGCAGCCCCCGACTGCGATCTGCATCCGCGGGTTGGCGTCCTTCCACGGTCGCAGATGGCCGAGCGTGCCGTAGAGGCGGTTATCGGCGTTCTCACGGACGGCGCAGGTGTTGAACACGACGAGGTCCGGCAGTGCGCCCCGTACGGGATCCGCCTCGCCCTCGAACGGGACGTATCCCGCTTCGTCGAGTACACCCGAGAGCCGCTCCGAGTCGTGGACGTTCATCTGGCATCCGAAGGTCCGCACCTGATAGGTGCGCCCCTCCACACGCTCGACACGCTCGACACCGGCGTCTCCGGCGGTCGTCTGCTGGTCGGTCACGAGAGTATCCACGCAGGCCAGGGTACTCAGGGCGACACCTGGGCCGCCAATTCGGCATCGACCACCGTCATCGCCAACCCCGTCGGATAACCCCGACGTCCGAGGAACGCCACCAACCTGCGCCGCTCCCCCTGGAGGTCGGCGGCGCGACGGGACCCGGTCGGCCGGCGCGCGAGCCGCGCCCGCACCAGCTCGGCGGCGTGGTCATGCTCGTCGCACTCGTCGATGTGGGAGACCGCCCTGGCGATGTGGGCCTCGGCGACACCCTTCTCGCGGAGCTCCCGCTCGAGGGCGCCACGCGACCGTCCGCGTCGGCGTCGGCGGCCTCTGACCCATTCCGATGCGAATTCGGCGTCGTCCACCAGGCCCCAGACCCGGACCCTGGCCAGCGCTGCGTCCACGGCGGCCGGCGCGTGGTCCTTACCCAGAAGCCTCTCGCGGAGTTCGTGTTCGCTACGGGGACGGTGGCGCAGGAGTCGGAGGGCCGCAGTCGCGGCGTCGTGGGCCTCGGGCGCCAACGGTGGCAGATCCGAGCTCCCTGACGACCTGGCCTCCACCGCGGCGATCGCCGCGCGTAGCTGCTCCGATGTGATCCGCCGCACCCGCTCGTCGGAATCAGGCTCCCGGACACTCATCAGAACTCGACAGGCACCACGTCGATGGGTGCGTCCTCATCTGCCTCCGCCTCGATCTCCGCGAGCTCCGCACCGGCCCCGATGTTGAGCTTGTCGAGAATCTTCCGCTCGATCTCATCGCGAACCGAGGGGTTCTCCTTCAGATACCGGCGGGCATTCTCTTTGCCCTGCCCCAGTTGGTCGGCACCGTAGGTGAACCAGGAACCCGACTTCTTGACGAACCCGTTCTCCACGCCCATGTCGATCAGCGATCCCTCGCGGCTGATGCCTTCCCCGTAGAGGATGTCGAACTCCGCGATCTTGAACGGCGGGGCGATCTTGTTCTTGACCACCTTGACCTTGGTGCGGTTACCCACCGCATCCGCGCCGTCCTTCAGGGTCTCGATCCTGCGCACGTCCAGGCGGACCGAGGCGTAGAACTTGAGCGCCTTACCGCCGGTGGTGGTCTCGGGCGAGCCGAACATCACCCCGATCTTCTCGCGCAGCTGGTTGATGAAGATGGCGGTGGTGTTGGTGTTGTGCAGCGCACCGGTCATCTTCCGGAGCGCCTGGCTCATCAGGCGGGCCTGGAGTCCCACGTGGCTGTCGCCCATCTCGCCCTCGATCTCCGCCCGCGGCACCAACGCCGCGACGGAGTCGACGACCAGGATGTCGATGGATCCGGACCTGACCAGCATGTCCGCGATCTCGAGCGCCTGTTCGCCGGTGTCCGGCTGGGAGACGATGAGGTTGTCCGTGTCCACACCGAGCTTGCGGGCGTACTCGGGATCCAGTGCGTGCTCCGCGTCGATGAACGCGGCGATACCACCGGCGGCCTGCGCATTGGCCACGGCGTGCAGTGCGACGGTGGTCTTACCCGACGACTCCGGACCGTAGACCTCCACGACGCGCCCGCGGGGGAACCCGCCGACTCCGAGTGCGACGTCGAGCGACAGGGCGCCGGTGGGGATCACCTGGACCGGCGGGCGGGTGTCGTCCCCGAGCCTCATGACCGACCCCTTGCCGTAGGCCTTGTCGATCTGGGCGAGCGCCAGCTCCAGTGCCTGCTCCCGATTCGGGGCGACGCCGGTCCGGGTTCCCGACTTGGCGGTGTTCTTGGGGGCCATGATGTTCTCCGTTCGTGCTCGACCACCGGTGTCGTGCCGGATGGTCTGTGTGGTCTGCTCTCTCGCGGACGCTACGGGTCGGGTACGACACGAACGACTCGCGCGAGCCCGGCACCCCTTCACTGTGGAGGGACGGCGCCCTGTGGACGGGCACTCCCGTCATCACGTGCCCCGACTATAGGCGAACGCGTGTTCGAGGGGCAACGACACGCCGCCCGGGTGTCAACGTAACGAGTCGGGAACCTCGAACTCGGCGCACAGGGCCAACCAGACCTGCTTGACCGGGGCGCCGGCGTCGATGGCCTCCTCCGCCGTGCGTCCGTCGAACGCCCCGAGGTGATGGGAACGTACGAGATGATCGGCTCGCAGGTCCCCGAAGGCCTCGACGGTCCGGGCCCTGAACTCCGTCAGAGTCACGTGCCCACCCTTTCACGACGGACGAGGACGGGCCGCCGGCGTCCTCACCGGCGGCCCGTCCTCGCACGATTCACTGCTGTTCGGTCTGCGCCTGCTGCTCCGGCGACGTCGCGGCCTGGGGCTGCCCCTGAGGGAGCTGGGACGCCGAACCGGTGCCCTGCCCGAGTTGGCCACCCTCCGCCTTCATCGACGCGCGGATCTGCTCGAGACGGCTGTGCCCGGCCATCTGCGTGGACGCCTGCTCGACCTCGAGCATCCGGCCCTGAACGGAGTTCTGGGCGAGCTCGGCCGAACCGAGGGCGTTGGCGTACCGCCGCTCGATCTTGTCCCGCACCTGGTCGAGATTCGGGGTGTTTCCTCCGGAGGAGACCTCGGACATCGACTGCAGCGACGCGCTGACCTGCTCCTGCATCTTGGCCTGCTCCAGCTGGCTGAGCAGCTTGGTCCGCTCGGCCACCTTCTGCTGGAGGACCATCGCGTTCTGCTCCACGGCCTTCTTGGCCTGGGCCGCGGCCTGGAGCGACTGGTCGTGCAGACCCTTGAGGTCCTCGACGTTCTGCTCGGCGGTGACGAGCTGGGCGGCGAACGCCTCCGCGGCGTTCTCGTACTCGGTCGCCTTCTGGGCGTCACCGTTCTGGCGGGCCTGCTCGGACATCTGGAGCGCCTGCCGCGTCGAACCCTGCAGCTTCTCGATGTCGGCCAGCTGCCGGTTGAGCTTCATCTCCAGCTGCCGCTGGTTGCCGATCACGGCGGCCGCCTGCTGGGACAGCTGCTGGTGCTGGCGCTGTGCGTCCGAGATCGCCTGCTGGATCTGGACCTTGGGGTCAGCATTCTCGTCGATCTTCGAATCGAACAACGCCATGAGGTAGCGCCATGCCTTGGTGAACGGATTGGCCATCGCTGCGTAGTGTCCTTCTGCCGATTCGGACGACGGGTCGTTACCACGGTACCGAACTACGCCGGGGAGCGACCACCGGGCGTTGCCGGGGCGGGATTCAGGCCGCGAGGACCGGTTCCCGCGGTGACACGGTCCCCGGGGCCGGGACGGTGCCCGGGGGCGAGACCTGGACGGCGGCCCTGATCAGGATCTCCCCGAGGGACACGTCGAGAGCGCCCGAGATCGACGCGAGGAGCTCACTCGAGGCCTCCTTGCGTCCGCGCTCGATCTCGGAGAGGTACCCGGGACTCACCCGGGCCGCGTCCGCGACGTCCCTCAGGGTCCGTCCCGTCTCGCCCCTCAGTCCGCGGAGCACCGTCCCGAGGGTCTCCCGGAGCAACGGGGGGCCGCTCCGGTGGTCCGGGTGGGGCAGCGTGGTCATCTGGATGTTCGGCATCACGGGGTACAACGCCTCATGCGCCCGATTCGTTCCCGCGGTAGCCGACGATCCCCACCAGCCGGTCGAGGG
>NZ_JAALDW010000014.1:0-13220 GCF_014145055.1 Dietzia sp. DQ11-38-2 | reverse complement strand
CCCGCCACGAGCACCCCGTTCGCCGAGGAGCGACCGGAGAAGCCCACCGGGCCGGTGACCCCTCCGCCGCCGCCCGAGCCGCGGCCGGAACCGTTGCCGGGCGAACCCGAACCGGAGCCCCGACCGGACGAACCCCCGGCGGCTCAGCCCGCGCCCGTCGCCCCCGGTGGCGGCGACTTCGCCGCTTTGCTGCAGAGGCAGGGCGTGGTGTTGCCCGAGGGCGTCGATCCGGTGGCCACCGCGACGGAGGCATGCGGCCGCTTCGACGGGGGTCAGCAGATGGACGAGGTATCGGGTTGGTTGGGTGAGCACGGGCGACTCGGGCCGGAGCAGCAGGGCTTCTTCCTGGGTGCGGCCGTGGGGACCTACTGCCCCCAGAATTTCCCCAAGCTCGGCTGACGGCCCGGCGTCTCACATCCGGGAGTACCTGGCCCGCGCGATCGAGTAGACACCGTAGAGAGCGATCCCCACCCCGGTCGTGATGAGCAGGATCTGCCCGAACGGCTGCGCGCCGACCGTCCGCAGGGCGGCATCCAGGCCACCCGCCTTCTCTGGGTCCGCCGTCGCGACCGCCGCGATGACCAGGCCGCCGAGGATGACCAGCGCGGCGCCCTTGGCGATGTACCCGAGCTGTCCGGAGACGACGATGGCCCGCCCCACGGTGCCGCCGCCGGTGCGTTCGAGCTCCTCGACGAACTTCTTGGTGACGCCCGTGTAGACGTGATGCGCGCCGACGCCGATGATCACGAGGCCCGCCACGACGAGCGCGACCTTACCCGCTCCGGAGCCCAGCAGTCCGGCGGTGGTGCCGGACGCGGTCTCGGAGTCCGAATCGGATCCTCCCGAGGCGAACCGGGCCGTCGTGACCCCGAGGGCCAGGTAGACCGCGGCCTTGGCTCCCGCTTTGGCCCTGTCCGAGGCCTCCTCGGACCCCAGTATCATCTCGACGACCTGCCACAGGCCCAGGGCGAGGAAGCCGACCGCGCCGGCCCAGAGCAGCGCCTGGCCACCCGGGGCGGACGCGATCTCTGCGAGGGCACCCGAGTGGGACGCCTCCTCGCCGCCCGACCCCGTCGCGATCCGGATCGCGATCCACCCGACGAGCAGGTGGAGGATCCCGTTCATGACGAAACCGGCACGGGCCAGCCACTCGAGTGCGGGATGGTCGACGGCCGAGCGGGCGGCACCCCGCACTGAGCGGGGCGGGCGAGGGGTCTTCATCACAGCACTCTCCCACGAGAGCGGGCCCCCCACGACCTCAGCGGCTCACCACTCGATCTCGCCGAGCACGTCGTTGCGGCGCCGGAGCTCGGCCACCCGCTGTTCGGCCGCGCGGTGTTCCTCCGAGCGTCGCCGCGCCTGCTCGGCGAGAGCGTCCGCCTCGACCTCGGCGAGGAGGAGTTGGAGCCGGTCCTTCTGCTCCCGCAGTGTCTCCACCGAGGTGTCCATGGCGATGAGCTTGCGCGAACCCGCGCTGGCATGGAGGAAGGGGTTGCGTTCGAGGAGCAACCTCGCCTCCTCGGGGTCCAGCACCCGAGACAGTTTGAGCAGGACCGGGTAGCTCTCGCCTTTCGGGTCGGCCCCCGGTTCGTGGTCCGGGTCGAGGGCGGCCGCGACCACCTTGAGTGGCCTGGCCCTCGGGGACGCACTCCGGAAATCCACGTCGTCTGCGTCCACGAGCTCCCGACCCCTTCTCGTCCCCGCCTCACGGCGTTCCACGGTCCTCGGGTCAACGGTAAACGCCCCGGCCACGGGGGCCGGGGCGTTTGAACTATTTCCGACCTGCTGGATCGGACGCGAGAAAAGAATGTGCTTCACATGCCCTGAAGTGCGAAAACGCCGCGGTGGCGTCGACTGTCACGGGCGGGGAACCCCGATGGGGTTGGAGGCGGGGACCGCCCCGCGGTCGATAAGCGCCCGGGCCAGTGAGGTCAGGACGTCGATGGTTCCGCCGGGGGTGTCCGACAGCAGCACCGACGATGCGGCGAGCTGGTCGGTGAGGTCTTCGATCCGGTCGCGCAGCGCGGTGCCTCGAGGGGTGAGCGTCTGCTCGTCCGAGAGGATTCCGCGGTCGAGGAGCGCGCGACGCGCCGACGCCCACTGCGAGTCGGTCCAGCCGCGGTTCTCCTGGATGATGCGTCGGCTCACCTGCCCCGTGGCGATGTGGGTCATGGCCGCCTCCAGGCCCGTGAAGCCGGTGGCGGTGGCGGCGATGACGTGGCCGTCGCCGCGGTGCTCGCGCAGGACCGTGGTGGCCAACCAGAGGCGCTGCAGCACCGACGTCGGTCGCGGGACCGAGTACCAGGCGCTCGCGAGGGCCCGTCCGTCGAAGGACAGGGTGTCGATGACGCGTTCGAGGTCGTCCGTCACGCGGCGCAACTCGTCGCGAGAACCGGCGTCGGCGTGCTCGGCCAGAACCCTCTCAGCGGCATCGAGCCGTGCGTCGATGGCGGCTTCCGGAGTGATCCGGGTCCAGATCTTGGGGACCGCGCGGGCGACCATCGCGGGTGAGAAGCCGTAGAACAGGGAGGTCACGACCTGCGGTGGCGTCGGCCCCAGAGGGGCGGCGCGTCCCGCGAAGTAGCCGTTCCACCACCCTGTCAGCCCGGTTTCGCTCATGGTCGAAGCGAACTGCGGGTGGAAGTAGCAGATCGCGTGGATGGGCTCGTAGGCACGCCACAGTCGTCGTTCGCCGCTGTGGACCCTGTCGGTGGGGGACATGACGCCATGCTGTCCTGATCGCGGGGCATCTGGCCACTGCCACGTCGCACCGGGTGGACTCCCCGGGTGGTCGTGAGGAGCGTGGACCAGTCCAGCCGTGCCGGATTGGATGGCGACGCCGCACGGCCCACGGGGTTCACTCGAGAGCGTCGCGTCGTGAAGAAGGAGCTCGCTGATGACCACAGACGTCCCGCTGGGCCACGCCGAGAGAGCCGGTGACGCCTTCATCGTCCGACGGAGCACCAGACCACCGGGGGACGGGCGACTCTCACGCGCCCTGGGCGATCCGGAGTTCGGCCACCATTTCACCGACCACATGGTCCTCATCGACTACTCCGAGACAGGCGGATGGCGCGACGCGCGCGTGGTGCCGTTCGGTCCGCTGTCGCTGAATCCGGGATCAGCGGTCCTCCACTATGGCCAGGGGGTTTTCGAAGGGCTCAAGGTGTATCGCCACGCCGACGGTCACCTGCGGGCGTTCCGCGCACATGTTCATGCGCGCCGATTCGCGTCGTCGGCAGCTCGCCTCGCGATGCCGGAACTACCGGAGAGCCTGTTCATCGAGTCGATTCGGCAACTGGCGCGAGCCGACGCCGGATGGGTCCCGCACCAGAGGGGCGCGAGCTTGTATGTGCGACCGTTCCTCATCGCCACCGAGGCCTTTCTCGGAGTTCGTCCGTCGCGCGAGGCGACGTACGGAGTGATCGCCTCCCCGGCCGGTCCCTACTTCGCCGACGCGGACAACGGCATCAGGTTGTGGCTGTCCCGTGACTACTCACGGGCTGGACCCAGCGGAACGGGAGAGGCCAAGTGCGGCGGCAACTACGCGGCATCACTGCCCGCGCTGCACCAGGCGCGGGCCAACGGATGCGCTCAGGTTCTCTTCACCGATGCGAGCACCCGGACGTGGGTTGAGGAAGCCGGTAACATGAACATCTTCTTCGTCTTTGCCGATCGGACACTTGTGACGCCTCCTCTGAGCGGAGCGATTCTCGCGGGTGTGACCCGCGACAGTGTCCTGTGCCTCGCGCGGGATATGGGATACCGCGCGATCGAGCGGCCGATCAGCGTAGAGGAATGGCGCGCCGCCGCCGCCAGTGGTGAACTGAGAGAGGTCTTCGCCGTCGGCACCGCCGCGGTCATCACTCCCGTCGCCGGGCTGGTCGGCGAGGATCTGCTGATCGAGACCCCTCCTCCTGGCTCCCGGTCTGTCGCATCACTCATGCGTGCTGAGCTGTCGTCGCTCCACCACGGCGATCGACACGACCGCCACGAGTGGATGTCCGATCTCGGGCGGGCCGACTCATGACGGTGGGCCGTTTCGCGGAACGGGCGTGGAACGATCTCGGTGCGTCCGCAGGGGACCCGGGGGACATCGGGTGCGAGAACCCACCGGTGAGGCTTGATTCCCGGCTCGATGTCGCCGAGCTGGTCACCGACAGCATCGGCATGGCTTCTGCGGCGATCGAACAGGTCGCTGCCATGCGGGGTCGGCGAGAGCCACGTCCGCTGCGTCTTCGGGGCGATCTCATCACCACGTCGGTGACCAGCGAGAGGCACTTCCGACTCGACGACCAGCTCCCGCGGGCGTGGGCACCGTTGTCCGGGTTCTGGCCGGCCCGCGACGGCTGGGTTCGCACACATGCGAACTATCCACACCATGAACAGCGGCTGCGCCTCCTGCTCGGGCTCGATGACGCAGCCGGCGTCGAGACGTTCGCAGCGGCCGTCGCCGAACGCAGTGCTGTCGAACTCGAGGACATCGCGGCCGAGAAGGGCGCGATTGTGGTTGCGGTCCGTGATCGTCAGGCGTGGGCGCGTCATCCGCACGCGGCCGCCGTGGCCGATACGCCGCTGATCCGTCGTGAGACAGTGGGAGCGGCCCGAGCGCGGCGCTGGCCCGGCGGGTGCTCGCTGCCCTTGTCGGGGTTGCGGGTTCTCGACATGACCCGGGTGATCGCCGGGCCCGTGGCCACCCGCGATCTCGCCTATGCAGGTGCCGACGTGCTCCGAGTCGACTCACCGCGTCTTCCCGAGATCGACTGGCAACACCTCGACACGGGCCAGGGCAAACGTTCGACCACCCTCGACCCGGCGTCGCGGGTCGATCGGCGGGTGCTCACCGACCTGCTCGCGACCGCTGAAGTGGTGGTCACCGGTTACCGCCCGGGCGCGTTGGACCGCTATGGGCTGTCTCCCGATCAACTCGCCGAGGACTACCCGGGCCTGGTGATCGGTTCGGTCAGCGCGTGGGGACGCGAGGGGCCGTGGCGTTCCCGGCGCGGGTTTGACAGCATCGTCCAGGCCGCGACCGGCATCGCGATGGTCGAGAGCCCCGATGGGGCACGCCCGGGAGCGTTACCGGCGCAGGCCCTCGACCACAGCGCGGGGCACTTCCTCGCCGCCGCGATTGCCCGAAGTCTTGTCGACCAGGCTTCCGACGGCGCGACAGTGCACGTCTCGGTGTCGCTCTGCCGGCTGGCCCACGAGCTGCTCGAGACCACCGGGAACACCGTCCCCGGGCCACGTGACGCCGGTGCTGCGGAACCGGTGGCGCCGCCGACCACCCAGACCGTGACCTCCGATGCGGGGAGGGTGACCTTCGCTGCGCCCGCGATCAGTGTCCCGGACGCCCCGGGGCGATACCCCGCGGCCGCCGGCCGGTGGGGCGGCGACGCTGCAGCCTGGGCCAGCCGGCCATCCCAGCGGGGTGCTCGGATGGATGGCGGTCGAGCCCGATGACGTCGACACCCCGTCGCCGGCAGGCGACGAGACGACCGCTGGCCCGCTCCCGCATCGGCGCCAGACAACTCGCGACGCTACTGGGTGAGTGGGACTCTGCCGAACCGGTCTACGCGGCCCTCAGTGACCGAATCACATTGCTGCTGAGCGACGGTCGACTCGCCACTCACACGCGGCTGCCCGCCGAGCGTGAACTGGCCGAGGAGCTGGGCCGCAGTCGCACCACGATCGTCGCGGCCTACCGGGCGCTGCGCGAGAGCGGACACCTCATCAGCATGAGAGGGTCGGGAAGTGTCCTGGTCCTTCCGCGGGCGCTCCCCGGCCGGAGCGACCTCGAGGTCGACTTCGCACGATCAGTCCCGGCCCCGGTGGCCGGCCTCGACGAGATCGTCCGCGCGGTGGCCGACCGGGCGCCCACCGTGCTCGAGCACTCGGGGTTCGACCTCGTCGGCCAGCAACGCCTGCGTGAATCGATCGCCGCCCGCTACACCGAGCACGGTGCCCAGACCGGACCCGATCAGATTCTGATCACCCTCGGCGCCCAGAACGCCATCGCTCTGACCGCGAGGACAGTGCTACGGCACGGCGATCGAGTCCTGATCGAGACGCCGACGTACCCGCACGCCTACGAGGCGCTCCGCAACGCCGGCGGGCGGCTCGTCAGTACCCCGGTGACGACGACCGGGTGGGACATCGACCACCTGGTCAGCGCCATCGAGCGAGTGCGTCCCGAACTGATCTACCTCATCCCCGACTTCCACAATCCCACCGGCTCGTCGATGAACGCCGAACAACGCGAGCGGGTCATCGCGAGTGCCCGTCGCAACGGTGCCCTGGTGTTGATCGACGAGACAACGGCCGACCTCGACATCGACCGACCCGACAGCCCGCCGACGTTCCCCTCGCTGACCACCACGCGAGACGCCGACACGCTGGTGAGCGTGGGGTCGCTCAGCAAGACCATCTGGGGTGGCCTGCGAGTCGGCTGGATTCGCGCGGAACCCGCCATGATCAGCCGCCTGATCACCCGGAGGCCTGCGAACGACCTCGGCACACCCGTCATCGAACAGCTCATCGCCACCCGGGTACTGGAATGCTACGACCTGCTCCTGACCCGCCGCGCTGATCAACTGAGAGCTGGCCGGGACCTCCTGGTCTCACTCCTGCGAACCAGTCTCCCCGACTGGCGCATCCCCGACGTGCATGGCGGACTGGCGTTGTGGGTCGAGCTCGGCGCACCCCTCAGCTCAGCGCTGGCATCTGCCTGCCAACCCCGGGGAGTCCGCATCACCGCCGGGCCTCGGTTCGGAATCGATGGCGCGCGCGAGCGATTCATCCGTGTGCCCTTCACCGCGGGGGCCGACCACCTAGAACGCGGAGTCTGCATTCTTCGCGAGGCGTGGGAATCCCTTGACCCTGTGCCCACACCGGGGACGCAGACCCCGCCGCACCCGATGCTCTAGCGCTGACCGAAGGAAGACAGTGGACGCCTCCGAGAACATCCCCGCCGAACTCGCCGACCACGTCGCGGCCAGCTTTTCGCGTCAGGGACTGATGCGCCATCTCGGCGCCCGTATCACCGAGCTGCGCCGCGGATTCTGCCAGCTCCGCGCACCCTTCAGTCCCGACCTCACACAGCAGCACGGTTACTTTCACGCCGGAGTCACCAGCTCGCTCTCCGACACCGCGGGCGGCTATGCGGGCCTGTCGACGTACACACGCGCGGATTCAATCCTGACAGTTGATTTCACAGTGAATCTGCTGGCGCCGGCCGTGGGCGAGTCCCTCATCGCCGAAGCCACGGTGATCAGAAGTGGCCGCACTCTCACGGTGTGCCGACTGGAGGCCTTCACCCTCGAGGCCGGCAGGCGTGTTCATGTCGCGACCGGCCGCCAGACGCTGATCCGTCTCGCTGACACCCCGGATCACCAGGTGTGAACGACGAACGGCGGCTGATGCCGGAAGACGGTGGACACCGTCTCCGCAGCTCAGCCGCCGCTTCGGTGATCAGAGATCGTGGGTGGACACCCTCGGATCAGCAGTCGTAGTAGAGCTCGAACTCGTGGGGGTGCGGGCGGAGGTTGACCGGGGCGATCTCCTTCTCACGCTTGTACGTGATCCAGTTCTCGATGAGGTCCTCGGTGAACACACCGCCCTCGGTGAGGTACTCGTGATCCTGCTCGAGACGGTCGATGACCGCGGGCAGCGAGGTCGGCGCCTGGGGGATGTCGGCGGCCTCCTCCGGCGGGAGCTCGTAGAGATCCTTGTCCACCGGCGCCATCGGCTCGATCTTGTTCTTGACCCCGTCGATACCGGCCATCATCATGGCGGCGAACGCGAAGTACGGGTTGCCGGAGGAGTCGGGGCAGCGGAACTCGATGCGCTTGGCCTTGGGGTTGTTGCCCGTGATCGGGATGCGCACGCAGGCGGACCGGTTGCGCTGCGAGTACACGAGGTTGATCGGCGCCTCGTAACCCGGCACCAGGCGGTGATACGAGTTGATCGTGGGGTTGGTGAACGCCAGCAGCGACGGAGCGTGGTGCAGGATGCCACCGATGTAGTAGCGGGCGATATCGGACAGGCCGGCGTACCCGGACTCGTCGTGGAACAGCGGCTTGCCGTCCTTCCACAGCGACTGGTGGGCGTGCATTCCCGAGCCGTTGTCACCGAAGAGCGGCTTCGGCATGAAGGTGGCGGACTTACCGTTCTTCCACGCGGTGTTCTTGACGATGTACTTGAAGAGCTGGACGTCGTCGGCGGCGCGGAGCAGGGTGTTGAACTTGTAGTTGATCTCCTGCTGCGCACCGGCCACCTCGTGGTGGAAGCGCTCGAGCTCGAAGCCGGCGTTGGTGAGGTTGGTCGACATCTCGTCGCGGAGGTCGACGAAGTGGTCGTACGGGGCGACGGGGAAGTACCCGCCCTTCTCGCGGACCTTGTAACCGAGGTTGGGCGACCCGTCGGCCTCCTGGCCGGAGCCGGTGTTCCAGTTGCCGGCGATGGAGTCGACCTCGTAGAAGCCGTGGTTGGTGCCCGAGCCGTACCGGACCGAGTCGAAGACGAAGAACTCGGCCTCGGCGCCGAAGAAGCAGGTGTCCGCGATACCCGTGGAGACCAGGTACTCCTCGGCCTTGCGGGCGACGTTGCGGGGGTCGCGGCTGTAGGCCTCACGGGTGAACGGATCGTGGACGAAGCAGCTGATGTTGAGCGTCTTGGCCCTACGGAAGGGGTCGAGCCGCGCCGTGGCGACGTCCGGGAGGAGCATCATGTCCGACTCGTGGATCGACTGGAAACCCCGGATCGAGGAGCCGTCGAACGCCAGGCCGTCCTCGAACAGGTCCTCGTCGAACGCCGCAGCGGCGATCGTGAAGTGCTGCTCGTTGCCCGGCAAGTCGGTGAACCGGATGTCGACGTACTCGACGCCCTCGTCCTTGATGAACTTGATGACCTCGTCCGGAGTGGAGAATGCCACGATGTCGCTCCTCGTCTCTCTGTGCGACAGGCAACCGGTGCCGCCCGTCGTGCGGTGACCTCACGATATGGGCGGGGTGTTGCCCGGCCGTCAACCGAATGTTTCGGCGGTGTTACAGCGGCCTGCCGGGTGACGTCCCTCCCACTGGGGCCAGCCTAGTCAACCATGGTGAGGGAATACCGATACTGGGCCCATCCGTGCCCCGGTTACCCTGGGAGCATGCGAGAAATTGCAGGATCATGGCTGTCAGGCCCCACGTCGTCCGGCGCCGAGCCGGAGCAGGCGTACAAGGGTGAGCGTCTCGGGTTGCCCGAGCACGGCGAGGGGTCCCTCGCGCCGCTGGGGGTACGACTCGGTGCGCTCCTGGTCGACTGGTTCCTCGCCTACGGGTTCGTCGGACTGGTGGTCTCACTCGGAGGGGCGGGGCTTCTCGGCGGGGAGACGTTCTCTGCTGTCGCCAGCTGGGCGACCCCGCTGCTCTGGGGGGTGTCCGGAGTGGTGTGCGTCTGGCTCTTCGCGCAGACTCCCGGGCAGGCACTCTTCGGAATCGGAACCGCCCGGATCGACGCCGAGGACCGGGTCGGGCTCATTCGCGCCATTGTCCGCGTCTTCTTCGTGTTCTTCCTGATCCCGCCCCTCGTTCAGGACGAGGACGGTCGCGGTCTGCACGACAGGGCCACGGGCACGGCCCTGATCCGGACGCGGTGATCCGGACGCGGTGAGCCGGACGCGCTGAGCCGGAACCGGGAGCCCGTGCGCCGTCCCCGTGGTCGCCGGGTAACCCCGACCGATCGGCTTCGTGCGGGATCAGCCCCGACGGCGGGCGCTGCGCTGCATGTTGCGGACCTTCGCGCCCTGGGGGAGCGGGCCCTTGGGCATCTGGTTCTGGATTCCGGTCTTGGTCCCGAGCGCCCGCAACCTGGTGTCCAGGGCGTCGACCTTCGCGCGGTTGATGTTCATCGGGTACCTGGTCAGGCGGCGGTTGAGCTTGCGCAGGGGGACCTGCTCGGGGGTCGTCCCCTCCTCGTCACCCACGATCAACTCGTAGATCGGGGTGTCGCCGACGACGCGGGCGACCTTCTTCTTCTCCTGCGTCATGAGCGGCTTGAGCCTGTGCGGCTGCCCCTCGCCCACGAGGACGATCCCACACCGTCCGACCACGCGGTGGACCGCGTCGAAGCTGGTGGTCGCGGCGACGGCCTGGTTGACGCGCCACCCGGATCGGAGCTGGTCCAGTGCCCACGCCGCCGCACCGGGCTGGCCCTCGGCCTTGGCGAACACCGTGTTCTGGACGCGGCGGGAGAAGATGACCATCGCCAGCATCAGACCCGTGAGCACACCCAGTGGAAGCATCCACCACTGGCCACCCCACAGCGAACCCAGGAGGAAGAACGCGACGGCGGACAGTATCAACGCGCCGATCATCAGCGGCCACAGCAGTTTGTCCTGCTTGGACTGGATCTTCAGTGCCTGCCACATCTGGCCGCGCTGTGCCTTGCTCGCCTGCCGCCGGGCAGCCCGGGCCGCCTTCTTGTCCGCCTTGCTGACCTCGCTCTTCGCCATACCGTTCAGGATACGTGGCGGGCACCACCGCCCGGGAACCGCGGTTCACCGCAGGGGGGCCGAGTGAGACGCGCCGGGCGACCGGGGCGGAGACGCGGTAGCCCGTGCGGGACTCAGGCCAGGCTGCGTGCCAGCACGGAGGAGGCCTCCTGAGAGGCGGCGCCGCCGGAGGTCAGGTGCGCGAGATGCTCGGGAACCTCCTGGCCGCGGTGTTCGAGAGCCTGGACGTAGAGGCGACCGGCCCGGTACGAGGACCGCACCAGTGGGCCGGCCATGACCCCGGCGAAACCGATCTCGCGCGCCTGTTCGGACAGCTCCACGAACTCCTCCGGCTTGACCCAGCGGTCGA
Organism: Dietzia sp. DQ11-38-2; assembly: GCF_014145055.1. Taxonomy (NCBI): domain Bacteria; kingdom Bacillati; phylum Actinomycetota; class Actinomycetes; order Mycobacteriales; family Dietziaceae; genus Dietzia; species Dietzia sp. DQ11-38-2. The sequence continues at coordinate 2,376 of NZ_JAALDW010000014.1, read as the reverse complement.
TCGGGTGGTGCAGCGGGCTCGGCCGGAGGTACTGGGTGATGGTGAGGATGTCGCACCCCGCGGAATGCAGGTCGACCATCGCGTCGACGATCTCCTCCGTGGTCTCGCCCATCCCCAGGATGAGGTTGGACTTGGTGACCAGCCCGAAGTCACGGGCGGCGCGGATCACTCCGAGGGACCGGTCGAACCGGAACGCCGGCCTGATGCGCTTGAAGATCCGGGGGACCGTCTCCAGGTTGTGTGCGAGCACCTCGGGCCGCGACTCGAAGACCTCCGCGAGCTGGTCCGGGTCCCCGTTGAAGTCGGGGATCAGGTTCTCCACCCCGGTGTTGGGGTTGAGTTCGTGGATCTTGCGGACCGTCTCCGCGTACAGCCACGCGCCGCCGTCCGGCAGGTCGTCACGGGCGACACCGGTGATGGTGGAGTAGCGCAGACCCATCTCGCGCACCGACTCCGCCACCCGTCGCGGCTCGTCGCGATCCAGGGCGCTCGGCTTACCGGTGTCGATCTGGCAGAAGTCGCAGCGTCTCGTGCACTGTTCGCCGCCGATGAGGAACGTGGCCTCGCGGTCCTCCCAACATTCGTAGATGTTGGGACACCCGGCCTCCTCGCACACCGTGTGCAGACCACCGGTCTTGACGAGGCTCTTGAGTTCCTTGTACTCCGGACCCATGGTGGCCCGGGTCCGGATCCACGACGGCTTCCGCTCGATCGGCGTCTCGGCGTTACGGGCCTCGATGCGGAGCAGCTTGCGGCCTTCGGGAGTCACAGTCACGGCCGCAAGCCTACTCTCGATTCACTGCACGGGCAGTCGTCCGTCGAGCGCCTCCACCACGTCGGAGGTGACCTGGTCGAGGACCTCCGAGACGGGGACGTCCCGTCCGAGTTCGGCCGAGAGGGACGTGACCCCGGCGTCGACGATCCCGCAGGGGACGATCCGCGAGTAGGCGTCGAGATCACAGTCGCAGTTGAGCGCGAAACCGTGCATCGTCACCCCGCGCTGGACACGGATCCCGATGGCGGCGATCTTGCGCTCCGGCCGGCCGTCCCCGGCCGGACACCACACCCCGGACCGGCCGTCCACCCGGTCGACCTCCACCCCCATCCGGGCGCAGGTGGTGATGAGGGCCTGCTCCACCCGGCGTACGTACTCGACCACGTCGATGGGATCCGACAACGCGATGATGGGGTACCCGACCAGTTGCCCGGGCCCGTGCCAGGTGATCCGGCCACCCCGGTCCACATCGACGACGGGGGTCCCGTCGACCGGGCGATCCGCTGGCTCCGTGCGCTTGCCGGCGGTGTACGTGGCCGGGTGCTCCAGGAGCAGGATCGTGTCCCCGCGGGTGCCCTCGGCCCTCTCCTCGGCCAGTGTCCGCTGAAGATCCCAGGTGGGCGTGTACTCGACGGTCCCGAGTCGGCGGATCTCCGGCTCGACCGGATCGCGGCGCAGGGACTGACCGGTGTGCGACATGGCGACCACTCTAGGCGGGACGACCCCGACGACGACGACGGGCGCCCTCCGGGGGAGGGCGCCCGTCGTTCCGTCGTCGAGACCTACAGCGCGAGGTCCCCCTCGAACTCGGCCCTCTGGAGACGGTCCTTGACCGTGGTGAGGAACCGGCCGGCGTCGGCGCCGTCGATGAGGCGGTGATCGTAGGTCAAGGGGAGGTACCCCATCGACCTGATGGCGATCGACTCGCCGTCGTCGTCGACATCCACCACGGGGCGCCGCACGATCGCACCGGTCCCCAGCATCGCCGCCTGCGGCGGCACGAGGATCGGGGTGTCGAACAACGCACCCTCGCTCCCGATGTTGGTGATGGTGAACGTCCCGCCCTGGAGGTCGTCCGGGGTCAGCTTGGAGGCCCGCGCCCGCTCCGCCAGGTCGATGATCGCCTTGGCGAGCCCGGGGATGTCCAGGTCCTGGGCGTCGCGGATGACCGGTGAGAGCAGCCCGGCCTCGGTGTCCACGGCGATACCGAGGTTCACGGACCCGTGGTATGTGATCTCGTTGCTGTCCTCGTCGTACGACGCGTTGACGTTCGGGTGGGAGACCAGCGCCTCGACCACAGCCTTGGCGTAGAACGGCAGGTAGGTGAGCTTGACGCCGTGCGTGTCGGCGAACTGGCTCTTCGTCCGTGCCCTCAGCTGCGCGACGCGGCTCATGTCCACCTCGAAGACCTGGGTGAGCTGCGCGCTGGTCTGGAGCGACTCGCGGGTCTTCTTGGCGGTGATCTTGCGGATCCGGTTGGCCTTCTTGGTGGTCCCGCGCAGCTCCGCGAGTTCGGGCCGGACCCCGGCCGTGGACGGGCCGCCCGCCGGGGCCTTCTTCTCCGCGGGAGCGTCCGCGCCGCCCTCGGCACCCCCCTCGGC
>NZ_JAALDW010000145.1:3556-7569 GCF_014145055.1 Dietzia sp. DQ11-38-2 | reverse complement strand
TCGGCGGCTGACGCCGCGCCACGGCCGGGCCGGCGCATGCCCGGGCCCGTGCAGGCCTGGGCCTGCGGAACTGCCTTCTGATGAGCCCGGGCCGATGAGCGGGGGCCCGGGCCCGGCTCAGCTGCGGATGAACACCTGCGTGGCGTAGAGCCTGTTGTCACCGGCCACGGCGACACCCATGCCCATGGAGGTGTGATCGGTGCGCAACAGGTTGAGCCGGTGTCCGGTCGAGGCCATCCACTGGTTGACGAGCTGCTGCGGGGTGGCGTTGCGCCAGTTCTGCAGCACGTTCTCCGACCAGCGGGTGGTGCCGCTGGGGACCTGGTTACGCAGGTCGGGGTTGTGATACATCCGGTTCTCCGCCGCCTGGACCTGGCTCCAGGCGGTGGCCAGCTGGACGAGCGCGTCGTTGGACGGCAGCGGCGCACGGCCATTGGCGACCCGAGCGGCGTTGGTGGCGTCATGGAGCTGCTGGCGGTACTCGGCGCTCGTGGGATCGAGGGCCGGGGCGGTGCCGCCGCCGCCAACGGCCAATCCGAAGGACGATCCGGGCACGAGGAACTGCTGCGCCGAGGCGGCGGGGACCCCCAGTCCGCCGACCGCCATGGTGGCGGCGGCGACGACGGCGAGGGGCTTGACGAAACGAGGGGAAGTGCGGCGCACGGGAGGGACTCCATTTCTGCACGCCCCGAGGGGGAGGGCATGCAGGAAACACGGTAGAGACCAAAGCCGTTCTGGGCTAGTGGGCTTGGGGAATCTAGCCGTATTTTCACACTGTTAACCGGCCGTGCGCCGGAGCGGTCACCCCCGTTCGAAGTCCAGCACCACGTGGATCCGACCCTCCTCGTCGGTGGCGGTGCCCACCCCGACCTTCGCGAACTCGCCGTCCAGCATGCGGTCGCGCATGCCCGTGTCGGTGAGCATGGCGGTGAGCACGTTCTGGGGTGTGGCCTCCGGAGGCAGGGCCAGCACCGTACGATCCCGGGTCTCGCCGCTCTCGGGGACCGGGAGATCGCCGGTCGTGGGGTCGCCCGCGGCCAGCTGGTCCGCGCGGACCTCGGCCTCGACGGACAGGACCGGGTCGGTGACCAGACGCTCGGCGCCGACCGCGGTGCGCGCCTCGTTGACGCCTGCGACGACGCTGCCTTCGAACGCCTTCCGGGCGACCTCGGGCGGCACCACGACGAGAGGAGCGTCCTGTGCGGCCACCGTCGCGGCCCCCGGTGCGGTCGCGCCCGGGATCAGCGAGGCCAGGCCGGGGATGTCCAGGGGGAACGGGAGGGCGAGCTCGACGGACCCCTGGGCGGACGCTGTGCCCGCGCCGGTGGCGAGCAGGAGGGCCGAGGCTCCCGCGACGACGGCGGAGCGGATGGGATGGCGCACGTGGGTTGTCCTTTCCTCGGGCGACGGCCGGAGCCGGGCCCGGCGGGGATCGTTGACGGTAAGACTACCGCCGAGAGTTCACTTACGCATCTTTCGTCTCATCAGTCACATTCGTTACATCGCCTGTAGTGGACTTCGGGGCGCAGGCACCCTCACGTCTCCGACCGACAACGATCAGCACGAGCCCCGGCGCCGAACCGTGATCGGCGTTACGGTCGGAACCATGACGCCGATCCAACGCACCCGGAACATCGATCCGATCACCCCAGCCGATCTCCAGGCCCTCGGGACCGCCTCTGGCCCCGCGGTGTCGGTCTTCATGCCGACCCACCGTGGCGGGCCGGAGACTCGGGAGGGGCCAATGAGGCTGCGTTCCCTGCTCGACCGCGCGGAGTCCGAGCTGGTCACCGGGGGGACCACCGCCGAGGACGCCGCCGAGCTGCTCGCGCCGCTGCGCGAGCTGGGCGGGCAGGACCCCTTCTGGCAGCACACGGCGCACGGGCTGGCCCTCTACGCCGCGCCGGGGATCGCGCGGGTCTTCAGGCTGGACACCGAGATGCCCGAGACTGTCCACGTGTCCGACTCGTTCGCCGTCCGTCCGCTCGTCCCGGCCGCGGTCGCCGACGGCGAGTTCCTGATCCTCGCCCTGAGCCAGAACTCGGTGCGACTGTTCGAGGCCACCCGGGGGTCGGTCCACGAGAGGGACATCGGCACCGCCCCGGCGTCGATGGAGGACGCCGAAGGGCGCACCGAGCGCGAGCCCCAGCTGCAGCACCAGGCGGCGGCCGGGGGCACCGCCGCCTTCCACGGGCACGGCGCCGGGGGTGAGGTGGACCGCGTGATGCTCGAGAAGTTCTTCCGTCAGGTGGCCGGGGGGATCGACGAGCTCCTCGCGGGGCAGGAGCGACGGCCGCTCGTCCTGGCGGCGGTGGCCGAGCACCACCCGATGCTCAGGAGCGAGCTGTCCTACCCGCACCTGCTCGACCAGGTGGTGGCCGGGAATCCCGATCATTGCGACGGTGCGGAGCTCAAGGAGAAGGCGTGGCCGCTCGTGCAACCGGTCCTCAACGCCGACGCCGCCGCGGCGACCGAGCGTTTCGGCGAGGCGCTCGGGACCGGCCTCGGGGTCAGTGACCCGAGGGAGATCGTCGCCGCCGCCGCGGAGGGTCGGGTGGAGACCCTGATCCTCACCGGGGCGATCTGCCGACCGGAGGATCGGCCCGGGGACCTCGACGACGCAGTGGGCCACACCTGTGCCACGTCCGGGCGGCTCGTGGTGCTCGAGGCGCTCCCGCACGGGAACTCCGTCGGCGCGATCCTGCGCTACTGAGAGCGGTGACGCACTCGGACTCCCGAACTTCGCGACCTTACCCGCCAGTAAGGTCGGGCTCGGGCAGGGCACAATAGGCCCCATGAGCTCGAGCCACCCGCACCTGACCAGCCCCCTCGTCGTCGGGCCTCTCACCCTGCGCAACCGCGTCGTCATGGGCTCCATGCACACCGGGCTCGAGGACCGGAGCGCGCACCTGCCCGAACTCACGGCCTACTTCGCCGAACGGGCGCGCGGCGGCACCGCCATGATGGTCACCGGCGGATTCTCGCCCGATATCCAGGGCTGGCTGCTGCCGGCCGGGTCGATGATGGCCAGTCGGCGGATGGCGGACAAGCACCGCGGCCTCACCGACGCCGTCCACGCCGAGGGCGCGCACCTCCTGCTCCAGCTGCTGCACGCAGGCAGGTACGGCTACCAGCCGTTCGTGCGGTCGGCCTCGTCCACCAAGTCCCCGATCAGCATGTTCAGGGCGCGCGGCCTGAGTGCGCGCGGCGTCGAGCGCACCATCGACCACTGGGTGCGAGCGGCTCGACTGGCACGGCGCGCGGGGTACGACGGCGTCGAGATCATGGGCTCCGAGGGCTACCTGATCAACCAGTTCCTCGCGGCCCGAACCAACCAGCGCACCGACCGCTGGGGCGGCAGCGCGAGCAAGCGGATGCGCTTCCCGGAGGAGATCGTCCGACGTATCCGGGCCGAGGTGGGACCGGACTTCCTCATCCAGTACCGGATCAGCGTCCTGGACCTGGTCGAGGGCGGCCAGACCTGGGACGAGACCGCCGAGCTCGCGCAGCGCCTCGAGGCCGCGGGCGCCGACGTGTTCAACACCGGGATCGGATGGCACGAGGCGCGCATCCCCACCATCGTCACCTCGGTGCCCCGCGCGGCGTTCGTCGACCTGGCGGCCCGGCTCAAGCAGACCGTCGGCGTGCCGGTGATCGCCTCCAACCGCATCAACACCCCGGATGTGGCCGAGCGGATCCTCGCCGACGGGCAGGCCGACCTGGTGTCCATGGCGCGGCCGCTGTTGGCGGACCCGGCGTTCGCGGCCAAGGTCGACGAGGGGCGGGCCGACGAGATCAACATCTGCATCGCCTGCAACCAGGCGTGTCTCGACCACACCTTCGCCAACAAGCGGGCGTCGTGCCTGGTCAACCCCCGCGCGGGCCGGGAAACGGAACTGCTGCTCACCGTGGCGCCCTCGCGCCGGCGGGTGGCGGTGGTCGGTGCGGGTCCCGCCGGTCTGGCCTGCGCGGAGGCGGCCGCGACCCGAGGGCTGTCGGTGCAGGTGTACGAG
>NZ_JAALDW010000145.1:0-3542 GCF_014145055.1 Dietzia sp. DQ11-38-2 | reverse complement strand
GCCGAGGACGAGATCGGCGGGCAGTTCCGCTACGCCATGCGCGTACCCGGCAAGGAGGAGTTCGCCGCGTCCCTGGCCTACTTCAGCCGACGCCTCGACGTTCTCGGGGTCCCCGTCCACCTGGGCCGACGTGCCACCGCCGCCGACCTGGGCGACGCCGACCACGTGGTGGTGGCCACCGGCGTCCGCCCACGGGAGATCACGATCCCGGGCGCCGACCACCCGATGGTCATGACCTACCCCGAGCTGCTCACCGGTGCCCGCAGGCCCGGGCGTCGCGTCGCGGTGATCGGCGCCGGCGGGATCGGGGTGGACGTCTCGGAGTTCCTCCTCGCCGGTGGGTCCGGACTGGCCCTCGACGGCCACCGCGCCCATGGTCACTCCACCGACGTAGAGGCCTGGAAGCGGCACTGGGGCGTGGTGGATCCCGCCGTCGAACGCGCGGGGCTGGGCACCGCCGTCCTGGCGGATCCCGCCCACGAGGTGCACCTGCTCCAGCGCAAGACCACCTCGATCGGCAACGGGCTGGGCAAGACGACCGGCTGGGTCCACCGCGCCGAGCTCAGGACCGGTGGCGTGCACCAGTACACCGGGGTCACCTACGAGAAGATCGACGACGACGGGCTGCACATCCTCGACGACGCCGGCCGGCCGCGGTTGGTGCCCGTGGACTCCGTCGTGGTGTGCGCGGGACAGGAGTCGGTGCGGGATCTCGCAGACGAGCTGATCCGGGCCCGGGGCGCGGAGAGCCGCGGACCGGGTGTCCACGTGATCGGCGGTGCGGATGTGGCCGCCGAACTCGACGCCAAGCGCGCCATCAAGCAGGGCGTGGAGCTGGCCGCGAGGCTCTGAGACCCCGCTCCACACCAGGCCTGCGAGCAGGCGCTCTGCTCAGCAGCCTCACTCAGCCCCTGAGTCAGGCGCAGCGCTTCTCCCGGCGGCGGTCGACGACGCTGAACGCCAACGCGCCCGCCGCCAACACCGCGATCAGTCCCAGCGCCGCCCGGAACGCCAGCAACCAGTCGTCCTGGGACTCGACGATCCAGAACAGCACACCGGGAACCACTGCCGTGCCGATCGCGGTGCCCATGCGCTGGCCCAGCGAGATGATGCTCCCGGCCACCCCGCCGTACGCGGGATCGACCGCGCGGACCGTGAGCGTCTGATTGGGCGAGATGGTCATGCCCTGCGCGGTACCCATCAGCGCGGCGGGCGCCATGAAGATCAGGTACCCCACCGCACCGGACTCCACCAGACCCGCGAGCAGGATGAACGTGCCCAGCGCGGTGAGGGTGAGACAGAAGCCCCCGATCACCAAACGCCGCCCGAGCGTGAGCACGAAACGCCCCGCCACCTGCGCGGACACCGCGGCGCAGATCGAGGCGGGAAGACTCACGAACGCGGAGTCGATCGGCGCGTACCCCAGGTGGAACTGCAGATACATGGGCATGACGATCCACAGGCTGGTCCCGCCCATGAAGTAGATCGAGACGATGATCATGCCGTTGCGGAACGCTGGATCGCGGAAGATCTCGGGATTGACCAGCGGCGGTCGACCGATGCGCTCGTAGCGGCGCTCCCACCAGGCGAAGGCCCCCAGGAGGGCCACCCCGAGCGGGACCAGGGCCCACATCGCGGGGTTCGCGCCGCGGTTGAGGAAGGGCAGCATCACCGAGAGGACGGCCGCCCCGAGCAGCACGATGCCGACCGGGTCCACGTCCAGACGCCTGGGACGCGTGGGCGGGGCGGCGGGAGCGGCGACCACGTCGCCGTCGTCCTCCTGGTAGCCCAACGCGCCGGCGCGCGCTCTCGATCCGCCGACGTCGCGTCCGTCGCGGTCGGTCCGGGGCAGCGCGCGGTCGTCGGGCAGCCACTTCTGCCCCAGCACCAGGGCGATCACGCCGAGCGGCACGTTGACGAAGAACATCGCGCGCCATCCCAGGTCGTCGCCCAGGGCCTCGATCAGCAGGCCACCGACAAGGGGGCCCGAGGCCGTGGCCACCGAGACCGTGGTGGCCATGGTGGCGAACGCGCGGGCGCGGGCCGCTCCGCGGAAGTACTTCTGGATGAGCCCGAAGGTCTGCGGGTTGAGCATCCCCGATCCGATGCCCTGCACCACCCGCGCGGCGTTGAGCATCTCGATGTTCTGGGCGAACCCGGCGAAGACGGCCCCGGCGGTGAAGACGGCGACGCCGGCGAGGAAGATCCGCTTGCGGCCGGTCGCGTCCCCGAGTCGTCCCGACGGCACCAACAACAGGCCGAACGACAGCGCATAGCCCGAGACCACCCACTGCAGGCCGGTGGACCCGGCGTCGAGAGCGGGGCCGATCACGGGAAGCGCCACGTTGATCACCGACAGGGCGAGCAGCGCCATGAACAGCGGGACCATCAGGGTGGTGAGCACCCGTGCCGTGCTCACGGGCGGTTCGGCCGCGGGAGTCACAGGGTGGTCGGTCACCCGGGCGATGGTAGCCCTGGTTCGACCGGGGCCGGCCGGCTGGCGAGCAGCGGGCGTATTCGCGCGCGTTCAGGGGTCCCGCGCACAGGCCCCGCCTAAGTCCGATGTGTAGCCTCGGCGGACTGATGCACCCATCAACGTCAGGAGATCGAGTGCTGAAGAACACGAGGAGGCTGGTCGCGGTCGCTGCGGGAGCCGTGCTCGTCACCGCGGGCTGCGGTGCCCCGGGCGACGGCGACGACGCCGCGCAGGCCGAGCCGACCGCCGCGACCGGGCAGGCCGACCCGCAGACCGACCCCGCGCAGGACGGCGCGGGCCCGAACACCGACGACATCCCCGATCCGGTGGCCGAGGTCAATGGCACCGAGATCACCAAGGACGAGTTCGTCACCGTCTTCGAGGGCCAGTATCAGCAGATGGCCATGCAGGCGCAGATGACCGGCCAGCCGGTGGACGAGGACCAGCTCAGGGCGCAGACCCTCGAAGGGTTGGTCGGGAGCGAGCTGCTGCGGCAGGAGGCACTGGAACGCGGACTCGAGGTCTCGGACGCCGAGATCGACACCGCGCTCGCCGGATTCGCCGAGTCCAACCAGGCCAGCGAGGACGAGTTCTTCGCCGCGATGGGCGAGCAGGGGCTGGACCGCGACGACGTGATGGACCAGATCGAGAAGCAGCTCCTGGTGGAGAAGCTCATCGTCGACGAGTACGGCGAGTTCTCCGCCACGGACGAGGAGATCGAGGCCGCCTACCAGCAGTTGGCGCAGCAGCAGGCGATGTCGGGCGGCCAGGCGGGTGGTGGACTGCCCCCGCTCGAGCAGGTGCGCGACGAGGTCGAGGAGCAGTTGGTGGCAGAGCAGCAGGCGCAGGCCATGCAGATGCTCTCCGAGGAACTGCGCGAGGGTGCGGACGTGACCGAGCACCTCTAGCGGATCCGGCCGTGAGGCGCCGGGGTCCGTGGTGGAATCGGTTCCATGGGTGCACCGGGTGGGATCCTCGCAGCCGGCGCCGCGGCAGTCGGCGCGACCTCAGCAGCGGCGCGGACGGCGGCACGGACTGCGACGCTCGCGGCGGCAGTGACGAGCCT
>NZ_JAALDW010000144.1:0-2661 GCF_014145055.1 Dietzia sp. DQ11-38-2 | reverse complement strand
CATGGGGAGCCGCGGTGTCGCGCCGGCTGGGCCGGACAGTGGTGCGGCCGGGGGAGGTCTGATCGCGTCCGCGAGCTGCCGCGCACTCGCCCGCGTCCCGGACGTGGCCGGCGCCATCGGTGGCGCGGTGTTCGCGAGCACACCATGATGGCACCGTGTGCCGCTATTGCGGACAGCGTGAGCAGGATGTGAGTTCTCAGGAGAGAAAAGTAGTGCGGGGTCGGGAGACACGTCGGTGCGTACCCAATCCCTTGTTCGGCCGCGCGCGGCGGCAGCGTCTCCCGGTGACGTGGCTCGGGCCACGTTCTGTGGGCGTGTACGGCGGTGGGCGAGACACCTTGTCAGGGAAGAAAAGGGGTGGGAGTGACTTCGGCAATCGAAGGCGACGAAGAAATACGATGGTCCCAGGTGGAAGACAGTTTCTTCGTCGGTAATTTCCGCGGGAACTTCGTGGGGTACATCGACCGGAATTCCGACGGCGGTTTCACCTGCTACGACAGGATGTCGAGACAGCATGGCGAGTCCGGTTCGCTGGACGAGGCGATCTCCAGTCTGAATGATCTGTATTTTTCCGAGGCGAGCGAGGGAGGGTTGAATGTCGCTGGACGCTGAGTCCCCCACGTCGCCCGGGACCGGGCACTTGAAGTATCTGGTGTACACGAGCGTGCCGGTGCGGAAGATGCTGCCGGGCGACCTGGAGTCCATCCTGTTCACCTCCCGGGAGCGCAACCGTGCCGCCGATATCACCGGTGTCCTCCTCTTCAGGAACAACTGCTTCATCCAGTTCCTCGAAGGCCCTCCGGCCGCGATCGACGAGTTGATGACGCGCATCGCCGCCGATGACAGACACAGTCGCGTCAGGGTCCTGTTAACGGAACCCGCAGCCGAGCGCAGCTTCTCCGACTGGAAGATGGGCTTCGGCATCCCCAAGGAGACCCGGTCGACCGGAGTCGACGGCGTGCGGGACAGCTTCAACGACCTCACGGGCGGGTCGAGCTACGACGTCGTCCGTCGGGCCGCCGAGGATTTCTCGATCTGGTTCAAGGTCAGGGAGCGCTCGATCTCGACCACCGTCTGAGCGTCGATCCGTCCTACGCCCGGGCGACGGGCACGCCGGCGCGTAGGACGCGATGCGCCCCGCAGTGGCACGACTCGTAGGTCACGGTGCCCTCGCTGGTCGGGTGGGACGAACGGCGCAGCCAGTCGTGCTGATGCCGGCCAGGGTCCGCGGGATGCGGAACGAGGACGCCGCGGTCGTGGTGGAGGTCGGTGGGTGAACAGGCTGCTGTGGTCATGCGCCGACTGTGGTGCAATGGGTCAGTGCAGTTCAACCATGGCAATATGGTCGGCCCGACACTCGCGGCGGAGTTGGCCTCGCTCGCCGCCGGGTCGTGGGACGCCGACGCGGCCGTCGGGGTGCTCCGCGCCCACGGCGTCCGCAGGCCCGAGCTGGACAACGCCAGGTCAGAACGCCTGAAGGAGTGGGCATCGCGGCTGAGAGCGCCGTTCTCGGCGCCGGACGTGGACTCCACATGCGACGCGATCAACGAGCTGCTGGAATCGGCCGCGTCGAGGCCGTCCCTGAGCACACACGACGGGCACAAGCCCCACCTGCACTTCGCGGCCGACGGCGACGACGTCGTGGAGCGCGTCAGGGCCATCACCGCAGGCGGTCTGGCGATCTTCGCGGTCGAGTCGGAGGGCTGTCGTCTGGGGGCCTGTCTCCGCGCGGGGTGCCCCGAGGTGTTCGTCGACACCAGCCGGAACGGCGGACGGCGCTACTGCAGCGCTCGATGCGGTAACCACGACGCCGTCCAACGGCACCGGGCCCCCGGCCGTCGCCGGGGCCGGGAAGGCCATGCGAACAGGGCGATACCTCGGTCCGCTAGAGAGCACCCCCCCAGTACATGAGGGAGAGCTGCATCGGGAGCGCGAGGGCCGCGCACGTCCCGGCGGCCACGAGATGACGTGACGGCACCGTCCGCCAGCGGCGGGCGGCGGCGATCGACCACACGACGGCGAGCGCACCGCTGAGCATGGCCAGGGCTGTGAGAGTCGTGTGGGGGGCGGCGAGCGTGGGCCACCCCCACAGCAGAGGACCGAGGGGCATGGTGATCGCGGCTGAGAAGGTGACCGCGGTTGCGGTCACCCAGGCGACGGCGATCCCCGGCGCCAAGGAGGGAGTCCGCTCGCGCCCGCGTCCACGTCGAACGAGCCGCCTCATGGCACCGACCACGACGGCCAGTGCGACCACCACCCATGCGAGCAGAGCGGACATGACCACCCGCCGATCGTCCTGTGGCGACGACGGTGTGAGTGTCTGCTCGAGCATGCCGCGGTCTCCGCGCTCGAGCACCGTGATCCCCGACCTGCTGATCCGACCGGCGACGCAACCGGCCGGGTCGCACCAGCGCCCCTCGCTCTCGGGCGTGAGTCGTCGTCCGTTCAACACGAGGTCGTCCCCGTCGGCGGTCACTCGGACCTGCCCGAGCAGGCTGCGGAGCAGCTTCTCTGGTCCGAGTCCTGTGAAGAGTCGCTCCTGGAACGAGCCCGTCGGGGTCGTGGCGCGGCTCGACGGCAACCACTCAGGGATGATCGCCGGGGCCGGACCCGCGGGTGCCGGGTGCGCCCGACCGGCGTGGACCATCCAGTCGATCACTG
>NZ_JAALDW010000143.1:0-1805 GCF_014145055.1 Dietzia sp. DQ11-38-2 | reverse complement strand
CCGACGACTACGTGACCAAGCCGTTCGCCATGGACGAGTTCTTCGCCCGCGTCCGCGCCGCCCTGCGCCGGGCGAGCAGGGCGGACTCGCCGGGCCAGGCGATGGTCGAGACCCCCGGGTTCACCATCGACTTCCGCACCTCCACGGTGACCCGCCACGGCCAGACGCTGCACCTCACCCCCACCGAGTGGGGAGTGCTGGAGATCCTCGCGCGCAACCCCGGCAGGCTGGTCACCCAGCAGGAGATCCTCCGCGCGGTCTGGGGCGAGGGGTACCAGAAGGAGACCCACTACCTGCGGGTGTACATGGCCCAGCTGCGCCGCAAACTCGAGGACGACTCGGCCGCCCCCCGGCACCTAATCACCGAGCCCGGGCGCGGGTACCGGTTCGTGCCGTGAGCCCCGGCCCCACCAGCGCCCCACCGCATCTCACCGTTCCTCCGGTCCCTGCGCAGAACGGTCATTACGCTTCCTGACATGAGTCAAGCTGCGTCGCTCCTGCGGGTCGGGATCGCTTATGTCATCGCCATCGGCGCCGGGTTGGCGTGGCTGCTGTGGGGGCCGGGCACCGGCCAGCTGTTGCTCGACGGTCTGATCGCCGATCTCATCGCGACCCTCGTCATCTTTGCTTTCAGCCGCTTCTACGGGAACTCCACGTTCTACGACGCCTATTGGTCGGTCATCCCGCCGCTGCTGGCGTTCTACTGGTGGATCGCGGCCGACGCGGGCGTGAACGACGTCCGCTGGTGGCTCATGATGACCGTCCTGCTGGCCTGGGCGGTGCGCCTGACCCTCAACTGGATCCGCACCTTTCCCGGCATGCACCACGAGGACTGGCGCTACCCGATGGTCCGCGAGCGGGCCGGGCGGTTCGAGTTCGTGGCCGACCTCATGGGCATCCACGTCTTCCCGACCCTGCAGGTCTTCGCCGGGCTCATCCCCGTCTACGTGGTGGCGACCCGCGCCGGTGAGCCGCTCGGCTGGCTCGACTTCGTGGCCTTCGGCGTCGGCCTGGCCGCGCTGGCCCTCGAGACCGTCGCCGACCTCCAGATGCACCGCTTCATCGCCACGCGCACTCCCGGGCAGGTCATGGACACCGGCGTGTGGTCGTGGTCCCGGCACCCCAACTACTTCGGCGAGTGCGGCATCTGGTTCTCCATGGGCCTGTTCGGGCTCGCGGCCTGGCCCGGCGCATGGTGGGTCTTGGTGGGCACCGCTGCCATGGTGACGATGTTCCTGGCCGTGAGCATCCCGATGATGGAGCAGCGGAGCCTCGAGCGGCGGCCCGAGTACACGCGCGTGGTGGAGCGGGTGTCGCTGTTCATCCCCCGCCCGCCCAGGAAACTCCCGCCCGAGAAGAGCCGGACCACCACCTCCGCGTGAGCCGCCTCCGGATCGTCGTGGTCGGACTCGGGGACACCGGCGTCCTCACCGCGATCGCGCTCCGGACACTCGGCGACGTCGTGGCCATCAGCGCCACGCCGGAGTTCGTCAGCGGTCAGGAGCTGGGTCTGCGGCTAGCCCGGCCGGAGGCGTGGACGCGCGACTATCGCATCGCCTACCGCCGGTTCCGCGGCCTCGACCGGGTGCGGATCGTGCACGGCAGCGCGACCGCCCTCGACACCGAGAACCGTGTCGTGCGCGTGAGCCTCGTGGACGGCGCAGCAGGTGAGGGCTCGGTCGCCGAGGTGCGGTACGACGTCGCGGTCGTCGCCACCGGGGTGACCAACGGGTTCTGGCGACGCGCCACGGTCCGGGACTCCCGCGGCGTCGACGCCGAGATCCTCCTGCCGCACCGGCGCGTCG
>NZ_JAALDW010000142.1:0-5742 GCF_014145055.1 Dietzia sp. DQ11-38-2 | reverse complement strand
CCGCGCGGCGCTCGAGGGGGCACTGGCCGATCGCGCCGCGTTCATCGGTGCCGCCGGTGATCAGGTCGACGCCGTGGCCGCGCGCGTCGAGGCGCTGGTGGCCCGCAACCCGGAGGCGGCCGGATACACACCCGGATCGATCCTCTGACACACCTGCGGCCGGCCGATCCGCGCCGCGGGGACCTGGCCGGGGGATAGTCTCGGCGCATGCGCGAGACCATCATCCCCGTCCCCGGTACACAAGGCCTGCAGGCGACACTTCACCACGCCGAGGAGCCGCGGGCACTGCTGCTCCTGGTCCACGGCTTCGGAGAGCACTCCGGTCGCTACGGGCGGACGATCCGGTTCCTGGTGGACCGGGGGGTCAGCGTGGTCTCCTACGACCTGCGGGGACACGGCACCGCCCCCGGACCGCGGGCCAGGGTCTCCACGGAGACCCATATGCGGGACAACCTGGCCGTCCGCGACGCCGTCCTGGAATGGACCCGGACCCCCGAGGGCGCGGGGACCGGGTCCCTGCCCCGTCTCCTCATGGGGCACTCGATGGGTGGGTTGATCGCCGGGGAGTCCGCTCTCCGGCGCCCGTGGGACCTGGTGGGACTGATCCTGTCCTCTCCCGGCATCGTCGTGGGCGAGAGCACACCCGCGCCGCTCCGGGCCGCAGCCCCGGTGATCGCCCGGCTCCTGCCTTTCCTGCCCGTGGAGAAGCTGGACCCGAACGAGATCTCCCGCGTTCCCGAGTACGTGGCGGACTACACCTCCGACCCGCTCGTGCACCACAAAGGGGTGCCGGCGCTGGCCGCAGGGACGCTGCTCGCGGGCGGGCAGAAGTTCCTGGAGCGCTCGAGCGCCCTGCGGTTGCCGACCCTGGTGATCAACGGTTCTGCGGACTCCATCACCTCACCGACGGGTGCGCGCCGGTTCGCCCAGGTCGCGGGATCGGACCACGACCCGCGGCCGGAGATCACCTATCGGGAGTTCGAGGGCGGCCTGCACGAGCTGTTCAACGACCTGTGTGCGGACCAGGCGTACGCGGCGCTCGGGGAGTGGCTGGACGCGCGGTTGGGCTGAGGTCGGGTCCGCGGAGCGGGGCGCACCGGAATCCGGTGCGCCCCGTGTCACGTGCAGAGCTGGAGAGCGTCAACTCCCCAGCGAACCCGCGCCCAGACCGGGCGCGGCGGCGGCCTCGATGCTCACCGTCTTGCAGCCCAGCGAGGTGTTGTTCCACCCGACGCCCGTATTGATGGCGTAGACACAGACCTTCTGGGTTCCGGTCTTCTTCACGGCGAGCCGGTTGTCGAAACCGTGGTTCCCGGAGATCCCATGTGCGTTGTTCACGTCGGACCTGGCCACATCGGCCCTGATCTTGTGGACCTCCACGTTGGCGCTCCCGGCCTCTCCGCCGACGTAGACGTGCATCTCTAGCGCAGTGCTCGTCTTACTCCGGTCGAATGACCACCCCTTGACGTCGATCGTTCCGGGGACGGACGACGCGGCGGTTTCGAATTTCCCCAGGGGGTTGGGGTCGGGGATGGTGATCGTCCTGCAGCTGATGAGCGCGTTGCCACCGTTCCCCACGCCGATCGCGTACGCGCAGACCTGCTGGGAGCCCACTTTCCTGGAGTTGATGAACGAGTCGAAGCCGTGGTTTCCCGAGATATTGTGGGTCGAGTTGACGTCGGGCCGGCTCTTGTCAGCGCGGATCTCGTGGCCCTCGACGCCGGGAGCGCCGGCTTGACCGCCGATGTAGACGTGGACCGCGAGCGAACGGGCGGCGTCGTCCCTGTCGAATGCCCAGCCGCGGACCGCGATCCGGCCGGGTTCGGCCACGGCGACCGAGTCGAAGTGGCCCACCGGGGCGTGCCCTGTCGGCGCTGGCGGAGTCAGGTTCTTCGGCCGTAGGTAGCCGATGATCCCTGCTTTGCTCATCGAGATGATCTCTGTCGGGGTGGTGCCGTTGTACGGGGCGTGGTTGTTCTGGCTGAGGATGCGGACGCTCCCGCCCTGGTCGGCCAGGACGATCCCGGCGTGGCCGTATCCACCTCCGACCGAGGCTCCCCACACCGCGACGTCGCCTTTGACGGGCGCGGTTCCGGATCCGAGCTTGTGATAGTGGGTCCCCGAGGCGTTTCCGAAGAGGTCCTTGGCGTTGCCGGACAACCGGGGCGCACCGACCACATCGCGGTTGTAGAACTGGATGAGGTCGACGCACTGGGCTCCGTAGGCTCCGTCGAAGTCCCACTTCCCACCATTGTGTTTGGCCACGAACTGGTCCACGGACATGGCGGCGTGGGCCGGCGCGGGGACGGCGATCGTCGAGATGGCCAGGGCGAAGAGAGACAGGAGTGCGGCCAGGAGGAGGCGGACTCTCCTGCCGGGCGCGAGCGGGGACAAGGTGGTCGTGGCGACTCCATGGTCTCGGGTGCAGGGGGTGAGCTGCCGTCCTGCGTCGGTGATCGGGTCAGGCAATTCTCTGCGCCGTCTGTTCCGCTGTCTGTCCTGCGTTCGAGCGA
Organism: Dietzia sp. DQ11-38-2; assembly: GCF_014145055.1. Lineage (NCBI taxonomy): Bacteria > Bacillati > Actinomycetota > Actinomycetes > Mycobacteriales > Dietziaceae > Dietzia > Dietzia sp. DQ11-38-2. Next base: position 3,229 of record NZ_JAALDW010000142.1, on the reverse strand, counting down.
CATCAGTGCAGCCTGACTGCACCGTGGGCCGCACCGACCCCCTCCGACTACGCTGACGCCCATGCGACCCGAGCTCTCCTCCTACCGCCATCTCGCCGCCGGGAAGGTCCGCGAGTTATACGAGATCGACGGCGAGACGCTGCTCCTGGTGGCCACCGACCGGATCTCGGCGTACGACCATGTGCTCGGCACGCCGATTCCCGACAAGGGCCGTGTGCTCACCGCCATGAGCGCCTACTTCTTCGACGCCCTCGAGGTGCCGAACCACCTCGCGGGGCCTCTGGACGACGATCGGATCCCCGCCGAGGTGCTCGGCCGGGCGATGGTCGTGCGCCGCCTGGACATGGTGCAGGCCGAGTGTGTCGCCCGTGGGTACCTGACCGGGTCCGGGATGGTCGAGTACCGCGAGTCGGGGTCGGTGTGCGGTGTCGAGCTCCCCGAGGGGCTCGTCGAGGCCAGCCGACTGCCGGAGCCGATCTTCACGCCCGCCACCAAGGCGGCGGTGGGCGACCATGACGAGAACATCTCGTTCGAGCAGCTCTCCGGGATCGTCGGCGACGAGCTGGCCGGCCGGCTCCGGACCGCCACCCTGGAGGTGTACGCGAGGGCGGCAGAGATGGCCGCCGACCGCGGGCTGCTGCTGGCGGACACGAAGTTCGAGTTCGGGTTGTCCGAGGGCGAGTTGATCCTGGCCGACGAGGTGCTCACCCCGGACTCCTCCCGGTACTGGCCGGCGGACGGGTACGAGGCCGGCCGCGTCCAGCCGAGCTTCGACAAGCAGTACGTGCGCGACTGGCTCACCGGCCCGGACTCGGGTTGGGACCGATCCTCGGATTCACCGCCGCCCCCGCTCCCGCCGGAGGTGGTCGAGGCGACCCGGGCACGGTACGTCGAGGCGTACGAGCGGATCTCCGGCCTGCGGTTCTCGGAGTGGCTCGGCGGTGAGTCCGCATGAGCGCCTATGACGCCACCGGCAGCGGGACCGACACCACCGCCACCGATCAGCGGGTCCCCGCGCCTCCCCGGGCCGAGCGCCGCCCCCACCGCCGTGAGCACCACGGCCGCGTCTTCGTGGACGACTACGAGTGGCTGCGCGACAAGGACGCCCCGGCGACCCGCGAGTACCTGGAGGCGGAGAACGCGTACACGGACGCGATGACGGCCGGGCAGAAGCCGCTCGAGGACGAGGTCTACGAGGAGATCCGTTCCCGCGTCAAGGAGACCGACATGTCGGTTCCCGTGCGGGCCGCCGGCTGGTGGTACTTCTCCCGCACCTCGGAGGGCCTGTCCTACGCCCGGCACTGCCGCGTCCCCGTGCCTCCGGAGTTCGTGGCGGATCCCGGCGACCCGGCCGGGTGGGTCCCGCCGGAGGTCTCGCCCGGTGTCGAGCTCCCCGGCGAGCAGCTGCTGCTGGACGGTAACGCCGAGGCCGAGGGGCACGAGTATTTCGCGCTCGGCGCGTTCTCGGTCAGCCACGACGGCCGCGTCCTCGCCTGGGCCACCGACACCGAGGGCGACGAACGCTACACCCTCCGGTTCCGCTCCCTCGACCCGGACCACACGGCCCCGGACGAGGAGATCTCCGGGATCGCTGCCGGGGTCACCTGGTCACGCGACGGGCAGTACGTGTTCTACGTGACGGTCGATGAGGCGTGGCGACCCGACACCGTGTGGCGTCACCGCCTGGGGACGACCCGGGACGACGACGACGAGGTGTTCCACGAGCCCGACGAGTCCTATTGGATCGGGGTCGGTGAGACGCGCAGCGAGAAGTACCTGCAGATCGCCGCGGGGTCCAAGATCACCACCGAGGTGTGGTGCCTGAATTCCGCCGACCCGGCGGGCGAGTTCTGGTGCGTACGACCTCGCGAGGAGGGCGTCGAGTACGACGTCGAGCACGCGGTCGTCGGAGGCGAGGATCGCTTCCTCATCACCCACAACGCCGGTTCTCCCAACTTCGCCGTGGTCGAGGCGCCCGCCGGCCCGGTCGACGGCGACTTCCGCGATCTGAACCCGCTCGTGCCGCACCGCGACGACGTGCGGGTGGAGGGGGTCGACGCGTTCGCCCGTGTGCTGGTGCTCGGGTACCGGGAGCAGGCGCTGCCCCGGTTCTCCCTGATGCCGCTGGATCCCGCGTCGACCGGGGGTGTGGAGGCGTATTCCGGGTTCACCCCCGTGGACTTCGACGAGGAACTGTTCACCTCCGGCCCGGGGTCGAACCCGGAGTGGGACGCACCGGTGCTGAGGTTCGGGTTCGGCTCGTTCGTCACCCCGGGCCGCATCTACTCCCTGGCGCTGGCCACGGGGGAGCGGACCCTGTTGCGCGAGCAGGAGGTGCTGGGCGGCTACGACCCGGCCGGGTACGTGCAGCGCCGGGACTGGGCCACCGCCGGGGACGGCACCCAGGTGCCGATCTCCCTGGTGATGTCGCTGGAGACCGCAGCCCGGATCGACGCGGGCGAGCAGGTTCCGACCCTGCTGTACGGCTACGGTTCGTACGAGACCAGCATCGACCCCGCCTTCTCGGTGGCCCGGCTCTCGCTGCTCGACCGGGGGATGGCCTACGCGGTCGCGCACGTGCGGGGCGGCGGTGAGATGGGGCGCCTCTGGTACGAGCAGGGCAAGACCCTGACCAAGCGGAACACCTTCACGGACTTCGTCGACTGCGCGCGGCACCTGGTCGACTCCGGGCTCACCGCCCCGGACCGGTTGGTGGCGGAGGGCGGCAGCGCGGGTGGCCTGCTCATGGGCGCTGTGGCCAACCTCGCGCCGGAATTGTTCGTCGGCATCCAGGCGGTCGTCCCGTTCGTCGATCCGCTCACCTCGATCCTCATGCCCGAGCTGCCGCTCACGGTGATCGAGTGGGACGAGTGGGGGGATCCTCTGCATTCGCCGGAGGTCTACGACTACATGGCGTCCTATGCGCCGTACGAGAACATCGAGGCCAAGGACTACCCGGCGATCTTGGCAGTGACCTCGCTCAACGACACCCGGGTGCTCTACGTGGAGCCCGCCAAGTGGGTGGCCAGGCTCCGGGCGGTGTCCACCTCGGCTGATTCCGCGGAGCGCCCGGTCCTGCTGCGCTGCGAGATGAGTGCCGGCCATGGTGGCGTCTCCGGGCGGTACGAGCGCTGGCGCCAGACCGCGTTCGAGTACGCGTGGACGATCCGGACGGCAGGAGCCGGATAAGTTCCTCTCCCGCGCGCGGGCCGGCACACGCACCCGGCCG
>NZ_JAALDW010000141.1:0-4864 GCF_014145055.1 Dietzia sp. DQ11-38-2 | reverse complement strand
CGCCAGGAAGTCCTGGATGCGCTGGGTGTCGATCGGGATCTGCAACGTCGTCGAGATCCGTAGCCCGTCCAGCGGCAACGGGATGACCGGCATACCCGGGGGTGGCGGCGCGATGAGGTTCGACGGCAGGGGGACGGGCACCCCGGGAACCAGTGTGGCGGAACCCTGACCGGGTGCGGGGGCCGGGGCCGGCGCCGGTTCCGGGGCGGGCGCGGGGGACGGCACCGAGGTCGGCGTGATCCTGCTCAGGTCGCGCCTGATCGCGTCGCGACGCTTCATCAGCTCGACGCGTTCCGAGGCATCCGAGACCTCGTCCAGTCGGCCGGACACCTCGTCGAGGAGACGCTCGGCCCGCTCACGATCCCCTTCGCGAGCCGCCAGATCCGCCGCGGCCAGGTGCTCGGTCAGGTCGCTGACCAGCTCCACCTCGCCGGCACGGTCGGCGAAGATCGTCTTGGACACGCCCCAGAGGGGATCCCCCGGCATGGCACTGTGCGCGGCGACGGACAGGCCACCGACGATCACGGCCGCCACCGCCGCCGCCCCGGTCACCGCCTGCCACAACGCGGGCCGTTGCCCGTGGTGGTGTTCATGGGATCTGGCCCAGCCACGGCGGGGCCAGAGACGGGAGACGTTGGGCGCGAGTGCGACCCCGATCTCCTCATCGCTCGGCAACTCGGGCAGGGGTGCGGAGTCGATCTCCCCCCGCCAGTCGGCGAGCAGCGTCGCGAGGGCATCGCCGTCGGTGGGACGGTCGCCCGCCCCGAGGGTGTCGAGGAGCAGGTCGTCGCGCTCCACCGCCTCTGTGTCCGGACCGTGCCCGTCGAGCGAGGCGGCGTCGTCCCGGGTGCCGGGGTCGACATCGTCGTCGTTCATCGCCATCGCTCCTCTCCGTCCTGCTCGATCCTCGCCCGGAGCTGCTTCATCGCCCGGTGTTGGGCCACGCGTACGGCTCCGGCCGTACTGTCCACGATCTCCGCGGTCTCCTCCGCCGAGAGTCCTACCACCACCCGCAGCCGGATGATCTCCCGCTGCTTCTCCGGAAGGGTGTCCAGGAGTCGACTCATCGCCCTGGTCACCTCGCCGTCGAGGATGTGATCCTCCGGCCCCGTCTCCGTCGAGAGCACCTCCGGCAGGTACTCCACGGGGTCCGACTTGTTCCGTGCGGCGCCCCGGTGCGCGTCCGCGACCTTGTGTGCCGCGATCCCGTACACGAATGCCATGAAGGGACGTCCCTGATCCCGGTACCCGGGCAAAGCCGAGAGCACCGCGATCAGCACCTCCTGTGCGACATCGTCAGCAGAAAGGTTGACCCTCTCCGCACCCCCGACGCGAGAGCGGCAGTACCGCACCACCCCGGGACGAACGAGTTCGAGCACCCGGGTGGCCGCGGTGCGGTCTCCTCTGACCGCGGCGGCGACGGCGAGCTCCAACTCGTCTGCTGTACCTGTCATCGAATTAGGGGGGCCTCTCGTTACACGGGTGTGCTACGGGCCACGGCCTTTCTGTCGGGGTGCACGCCGGGCTCGCGGGGTCGGGTCCGGACCGTGGCGGCCGGCGGGGCGTGGGCACAGGATACTTCCACGGCACCTGTGCGGCAGGTCATCCGGTGAGGGCCCAGCGTAACCCCTCGGAGCCGGGCGGGACGACACCCCGGTCGTTCCACGACGACCGGGCCCCGGTCCCGCGGATGCGGGAGCCGGGGCCCGGTGTGGGAGAGGTCAGTGGGAGTGACCGGCGTGCGAGTGCCCGCCGGGCGCCTCCTCCTCGGGCTTGTCCACGATCGCGGTCTCGGTGGTCAGGACCATCCGCGCGACGGAGCAGGCGTTGACGACGGCGGAGTGGGTCACCTTCACCGGGTCGATGACGCCCGCCGAGACCAGGTCACCGTACTCGCCGGTGGCGGCGTTGAAACCGTCCCGCGGCCCGAGGTCGGAAACCTTGCTGACCACGACGGAACCGTCCTCGCCGGCGTTGGCGGCGATCCAGAACAGCGGAGCCGACAGCGCCTTGCGGACCACGTTCACCCCGACGACCTCATCGGGGTCGGAGATGCCTGCCGAGAGACGGGTGAGCGCGGCGGCCGCCTGGACGAGCACGGAACCACCACCGGCGATCACACCCTCCTCGACGGCGGCCTTGGCCGAGTTGACCGCGTCCTCGACACGGAGCTTGCGCTCGGTGAGCTCCGTCTCGGTGGCCGCGCCGACCCGGATCACCGCGACGCCACCGGCGAGCTTGGCGATCCGCTCCTCGAGCTTCTCGCGGTCCCAGTCGGAGTCGGTGGCCTCGGCTTCGCGGCGCAGCTGCGCCACCCGGGCGTCGACGTCGGCCTGGTCGCCGTCACCGTCGACGATGATGGTCTCGTCCTTGGAGACGGTCACGCGCCGGGCGTGGCCGAGGACCTCGAGCCCGCAGTCGGACAGCTTCATGCCCAGGTCCGGGCTCACGACCTGCCCCTTGGTGACGATCGCGAGGTCGTCCTGGAAGGCCTTGCGCCGGTCCCCGAAGTAGGGGGCCTTGATCGCGACGACCTTGATGGTCTTGCGGATCGAGTTGACGACAAGCGTCGACAGGGCCTCGCCGTCGACGTCCTCGGCCACCACGAGCAGCGGCTTGCCGGTCTCGGCGACCTTCTCCAGCAGCGGGAGCAGGTCCGGGAGGGAGCTGATCTTCTCGCGGTGCAGGAGGATCAGGACGTCCTCGTAGATGGCCTTCTGCTCGTCGGGATCGGTGACGAAGTAGGGGCTGAGGTAGCCCTTGTCGAAGGCGATGCCCTCGGTCACGGAGACCTCGGTGTGCAGGCCCTGGGACTCCTCGACCGACACGACGCCGTTGACGCCGACGGCGTCCATGGCCTCGGCGACCATGCGACCGACCTCGGGGTCACGCGAGGACACCGTGGCGACCTGCGCCACGCCCTCGGACCCCGACACCGGGGTGGCGGCGGACTTGAGGAACTCCACGACGGCGGCCGAGGCCTTCTCGATGCCCTTGCCCATGGCCATCGGGTTGGACCCGGCGGCCACGTTGCGCAGCCCCTCACGGATGAGCGCCTGGGCGAGCACGGTCGCGGTGGTCGTACCGTCGCCGGCGACGTCGTTGGTCTTGGTGGCGACACTCTTGACCAGCTGGGCGCCGAGGTTCGCGAACGGCTCGGAGAGCTCGATCTCGCGGGCGATGGAGACACCGTCGTTGGTGACGGTCGGACCACCGAACGCCTTGGCCAGCACAACGTGCCGGCCCTTGGGGCCGAGGGTGACCTTGACTGTGTCGGCGAGTTGGTCGACACCGGCGAGCATGCCCTTACGGGCCTCCTCGTCGAACGCTATCAACTTGGACATGGATGGGACTCCTGGAAGGAAGAGGGTGTTCGGGACGGACGGATCGTTCTGCGTGAGACCACGGCGAGACACCGGTGAGACACCTCCGCCCCGGCGGGCCGGACACTGGCCGGCGCCACCGGGGCGGGGGTTACGAGCTCACGTCAGTCGATGACCGCGAGAACGTCGCGCGAGGAGAGGATCAGGTACTCCTTGCCCTCGTACTTGATCTCGGTCCCGCCGTACTTGGAGTAGATGACCTTGTCACCCTCCTTGATGTCCATGGGGATGCGGTCGCCGTCCTCGTCGAAGCGGCCCTTGCCGACCGCGACGACGGTGCCCTCCTGGGGCTTCTCCTTGGCGGTGTCCGGGATGACGAGGCCGGACGCCGTGGTGGTCTCGGCAGCGGTGGCCTCGACGAGAATCTTGTCCTCAAGCGGCTTGATCGCCACGATGGATCCTCCGTGTGTAGATGGCTGGTGTGCTCAGGGGGGCGGGGCTCCGGGTGGCGTCGTCGCGGGTGACGCGGCCGGGTCCATGCCTATTGGCACTCTATATGTGCGAGTGCCAGCACTCAAGTGTCCCGGGTGCACGATCCGACCGAGTTCGCCGAGGGCGAACACCGTACGACACAACACACCAGGTTCCGGACACGGACGTGTGCGCGGCCCCCGCGTACGATCAGCGGGAGGTCCCGCCACCCCGCGAGGAGTCGACGCCCATGTCCCGTACCCCCTCCGGTGACGCGGGCGCGCCCGGTGGACGCGATCCGGGCAACCACGCACGCGATTCCGAGGCCGGCCCTGCCGAGGTCAACGGGACGGCACTCGCCGCGATCGTGGTGGCGGTGGGAAACGTGGTCTTCGGGTCCTTCCTCGGACTCTTCGTGCCCCTGCTGCCCCCGGTCTTCGCCCTGGTGTCGGTGGTACTCGGCCATCTCGCCCTGGCGAGGATCCGTCGGACCGGTCAGGCCGGGCGCGGTCTCGCCCTCACTGCCCTCGCGGTGGGATACCTGTGGCTGTTCGTGATCGCCCTGCTGATCTCCGGCATGATGATGCTCACCGGGTACGGCTTCGCGCTACTCGGCTTCTGACCCGCGCGACTCCCCGTTCCCTCCGGGCGCGGGACTCCTCACCCCACCTGCGTCACCCCGACCGTGAGCCCGGGATCCGCGGCGACGGTCAGGGAACTGGGCTCGGCGCCGGCGGCGAGGAGTGCTGACGCCACCGCGACGACCATCGCGCCGTTGTCCGTGCACAACCGCGGCCGGGGTACCCGCAGGCGGATGCCGGCCGCCGCGCACCTCTGCGCCGCCAGTTCGCGAAGCCGGGAGTTCGCCGCCACACCGCCGCCGACGAGCAGGGTCCCCACGCCCAGGTCGGTGCAGGCCCGCACCGCCTTCATGGTGAGCACGTCCGCCACCGCCTCCTGGAAGGACGCGGCGACGTCGGCCACCTCGAGCTGGGACCCGTCACGCTCGGCGGCCTCGATCCGACGCGCGACCGAGGTCTTGAGACCGGAGAAGGAGAAGTCGTGGCGGA
>NZ_JAALDW010000140.1:0-5045 GCF_014145055.1 Dietzia sp. DQ11-38-2 | reverse complement strand
GGCGGGATCACGGCGGCGACCGCCGCGGCGGCCAGGGCGACGCCGCACCCGAGCAGCAGGCCCACCCGGAAACCGGTCTCGGTGGGGACGAACAACCCCCCGAAGTCCACGGACATCTGCGTGAGGATCACGCCGAGGACCGCCGCGGCGGTGGTGGTGCCGATCGAGCGCATGAGTGTGTTGACGCTGTTGGCCGACCCCATCTCGGAGTGCGGCACCGACGACATGATGAGGGCGGGCATGGCGCCGTAGGCCAGACCCACTCCGGAGCTGGTGATGACGGCCGCGATCATGACGCCCCACGTCGACCCCATGAGGAACTGGGCGGAGGCGTACCCGGCCGCGATGACCAGCGATCCCAGGATGAGCGTGGGCTTGGGCCCACGGGTGGTGATGAGCCGTCCGCTCACGGGCGAGACGGCCATCATGGCCAGCCCGCCGGGCGCGATCCACAGTCCCATCGCCACCATCGACTGGCCCAGACCGTGCCCGGTGGCCACGGGGAGCTGGAGGATCTGCGGGATCACGAGCAGCTGCGCGTAGAGCCCCATGCCCACGAGGATCGAGGCGATGTTGGTCAGCAGGACCGGTCGTCGGGCCGCTACCCGCAGGTCGATGAGCGGCGACGGGTGACGTAGGACCCACCACCCCCACACGGGGAACGCGACGGCGGCCAGGACGAACAGTCCGAGGGTCACGGGAGAGACCCAACCCCAGTCCGCGCCCTTGGACACCGCCAACAGGAGCGCGATCAGACCCACCGCCAGACCCAGGGCACCGACGGGATCCAGCGTGCCGTCGGGTTTGGCCGCCGGCACCGACCGAATGCGCAGCGCCATCATCGCGATGATCCCCACCCCGAGTACGGCCGTGCCCCAGAACATCCACTGCCATGAGCCGTACTGCGCGAGGGCGGCCGCCGCCGGGAGCCCGAGCGCGCCACCGACCCCCAACGAGGAGCTCATCAACGCGATAGCCGGACCGAGGCGCACGGCGGGCAGGACCTCACGCATCGTCGCGATCCCGATCGGGATCACCCCGATCCCCACACCCTGGAGCGCCCGGCCGACGAGCATCGGCCACAGCGAGGTGGCCAGGGCGCACAAGACGGACCCGACGACCATCACCGCGGTGACACCGATGAGGACGTTCTTCTTGGGGTAGAGGTCGCCGAGGCGGCCCATCACCGGGCCGGCCACCGCTCCGGCCAGCAGGGTCACGGTGACGACCCACGCCGCGTTGGCCGCCGAGGTGCCGAGGATCGCCGGCAGCATCCCCAGCAGCGGGATCACCAGAGTCTGGGTGAGGGACATGACGATCCCGCCGAAGGCCAGAACGACGACCAACCCGTCCTGCTCCGCACGAACGGCGTCCCCGCCCCGAGTCCTGCCGCCCATCGCCGTGTCCTTCCAGAGACCTGTAGTCGGACACTACAGACAGGTGTCGACCGCGTCCGCTGCCGACCCCGCGCTCTTGTGGTCTGCATCACCCGGTGCCAGCATGGCCGGTGTGAACATCACCGGAAGGTCCCGGCGGTCCGCCCACCGACTCCCCGCCACCATCGTCGCGTCTCTCGCCGCCACGGCCCTCGCCTCGTCGGCCGTCCTCGCGGCCCCGGCCACGGCGCACGCCCAGGGTTCCGCCGAGGCGGTCGTCCAGGTCCTGCCCGCCCCGGACCGTCTGGTCACCTGGGGCGGATCTCCCACCGGCGCGTGCGCCGGCGCGGTGTCCACCTCACTCCGGGGTGACGGGTATCCCGGTACGGCCAGTGTGAGCTGGGCTTTCGCGGTCGCGGGCGTGGGTCCGTGCGCCCTGACCGCCACGCTGTCCTGGCGCAACCTGGACACCGGCGCGCGCGGGGAGAAGGTCGCGCAGATCCCCCACCCGCGGTTCTCCCTCGGTGTCCCGGACCCCGTCGCGCACCCCTACGACGCGATCATCTCCACCGGGTCGGGTCGGGTCGAGTACCGCCTCACCACCACCGGGGGGGCCGTGGCCGGGCCGATCGTCGTCGACACCGTCGCGTACCCGGGCTGAGAGAGGACCGGGAGCGGTCAGTCCAGGAGGCCCTCGGACGCGCGCCGCCAGTCCTCGACCGGCGGGACCAGGACGTTCTCACCGAGCACCTGTACGAGCACCGTGGACGCGCCCGCGTCCAGATGCTCCTGCACCCGGACCCGCGTGGCCTCGATCCCCCGGGTGACCAAGGCCGCCTGCAGGCGGTCGCTGCCGCCGCGGATGTAGTCGGACTCGTCGAAGCCCTGGCGGGTCCACGAGTTCCGGTAATTCGGCAGTCCCGTGTAGATGTTCAGGTGGTCCCGGGCCCGCGACCGCCACAGCTCGTCGTCGTCCTCTACACCTGCGGCGAGCACCGCAGCGTGTTCCACCACCAGCGCCGGCCCGTCATCCCCGGACCCGCCGAGGATGGCGCGCGCCCGCGCGGTGTGCTCGGGCAGGGTCAGATACGGGTGCGCTCCGGAGGTCCGGTCCCGGGACAACTCGAGCATCCTGGGCCCGAGCGCGGCCAGCACCACCGGCGGCATGGTGTCCTCGCCCGCGGCCATGGGCTGGGTCCGGTCGAGCGCGTCGAGGTACTCGCGCATCGCCGACAGCGGGCGACCGTAGTGGTGTCCGCGGTGCCGTTCCACCAGCGGGGCGTGGGAGACTCCGAGACCCAGCACGAACCGACCGGGGTGCAGGGCCTCGATGGTGCGCGCGGCCGCGCCGGCGGCCGAGGCGTCCCGTCCGTAGATGTTCGCGATTCCCGTGCCGATGGCCATGCGGCTGGTGGCCGACAGGTAGAGCTGCGCGGCGGTGAACGCCTCGCGCCCGACGGCCTCTCCGAACCACAGCGACCCCCATCCCTGGTCGTCGAGTTCGCCGAGCAGGTCGGGGATCCCCGCCGGCGGCACGCCCTCCAGCGAACCCGTCCACAGCCCGACCCTCCCCAGCCGGCCGCGGCCGGCCCGGTTGTGGTCAGCCCGGTCGGTCGCATCGTGGGGTGACTCACTCATGCACCCGAGTGTGCCAAACAGTGCGGGCTCCTGTGTGCCTCAGGTCCCGGGAGGCGTTTCACGCCGAAACCACGACCCACCCGACGGGGGCGCGCCAGACTTCAGGCGGAACACGTTCCAGCAGAGCCCTGGGACTCCGAGGAGATGAGGCGTCGATGTTCGAGTGGTCCGAGACCGACCTGATGATCCGAGAGGCCGTGCGCGGCTTCATCGACAAGGAGATCCGTCCGAACCTGGACGCCCTGGAGAGCGGGGAGATGACGCCGTACCCGATCATCCGCACATTGTTCGCGGAGTTCGGCATCGACACGATGGCCGCAGACGCGGTCGAGAAGATGCTCGCCAGGCAGCAGGCACGGGAGTCGGGCGGGTCGAGCGGGTCGGGGGGCTCGAGCGGGTCGGAAGGCTCGGGCGGGGCGTTCGAGGGCCAGGACTCACTGATGGCGGTGGTGATCAGCGAACTCGCGGGAGCGTGCATGGGCCTGGTCTCCGCGCTCGGGGTGAGCATCGGGTTGGGCGCCACGACCATCATGTCGCGCGGGACGTTGGCGCAGAAGAAGCGCTGGCTTCCGGGCATCGTCACCATGGAGAAGGTCGCGTCGTGGGCGATCACGGAGCCGGATTCGGGGTCGGACGCGTTCGGCGGGATGCGGACCTACGTGCGGAGGGACGGCGACGACTACATCCTCAACGGCCACAAGACGTTCATCACCAACGGCCCGCACGCCGACGTGATGATCGTCTACGCGAAGCTCGACGAGGGCACGGCAGCCGGTGTCGAGGACGGTGCCACCGCGACCGCCAAGCGGGACCGCCCGGTCCTGACCTTCGTCCTGGACACGGGGATGGACGGCCTGACCCAGAGCGCCCCGTTCAAGAAGATGGGCCTGCACAGCTCCCCCACCGGCGAGCTGTTCTTCGACGACGTCCGTCTCGGCCGCGAGCGCCTCCTCGGGGAGACCGAGGACCACCGGGGTGGCGACGGGCGCGAGTCCGCCAGGTCCAGCTTCACCGCGGAGCGCATCGGCGTGGCGACCATGTCGCTGGGCATCATCCAGGAGTGCCATCGACTCTGCGTGGACTACTCGCGGGAGCGGACACTGTGGGGCCAGGAGATCGGGCGCTTCCAGCTGATCCAGCTCAAGCTGGCCCGGATAAAGGTGGCGCGGATGAACGTGCAGAACATGGTGTTCCACTCCATCGAGCGCGCCCGGGCCGGAAAGCCCCTCACCCTGGCAGAGGCGTCAGCCATGAAGCTCTACGCCTCCGAGGTGGCGACCGAGGTCGCGATGGACGCGGTGCAGCTCTTCGGAGGCAACGGGTACATGGCCGAGTACCGGGTCGAACAACTCGCCAGGGATGCCAAGTCGCTGATGATCTACGCCGGTAGTAACGAGATCCAGGTGACGCACATCGCCAAGGGGCTGCTCTCGCGCTGAGCATCCGGATGACGTCCCCGTGGCCCGCCCGTACCGTGGACTCACGCCGGTAGCCGGAGGTGGTGTCGCATCGAGTCGGAGAATTCCGCCCACTGGCCCCGGGTGGTCGAGGGCGCGCGCAGGCGCGGGTCCGCATCCTGGGCGAGGGTCGTGCGCTACTCCCCCACCCTGCTTCTCGCCGCGACGGCCGCCGGCCTCGCGTTTCTCCTCGCCGAGCTGGTGTTCGGCCCCCAGAACGCGGTCTTCGCGCCGATCGCCGCGGTGGTCGCGACCGGGCTCTCTGCAGGGCAGCGGCGCGTCCGTGCTCTCGAGATCTCCACGGGCGTGCTCCTCGGGATCGTGGCCGCCGAACTCCTGGCGCGGTGGTTCGGTGTCGGTGCGTGGCAGCTCACGGTGGCGGTGCTCGCGGCCACCACCGCGGCGGTGGCGTTCCGGGCGAGTGGACTGCTGAGCAATCAGGCGGCGGTCGCGGCGGTCGTCGTCATGGTCCTCGTGCCCGTCCTGGAGACTGGCCCGTGGGTCAGGCTCGGGGACGCGGTGATCGGCGGCGCGGTGGCCGTGGTGCTGACCTCGGTGGTCCCCCACCATCCCC
>NZ_JAALDW010000139.1:0-9636 GCF_014145055.1 Dietzia sp. DQ11-38-2 | reverse complement strand
GACGCGGTGTGGCAGCGGTTCGCCGTCCGGCCCCTCCAACCACAGCAGGTGGACGCCGCGCTCCCGCTGCCGGACGACGCGCCCGTCCCGTCGGCGTGAACGTCAGGGAGCCGGGATGGCACGGATGCGTGACCGTGGCGTGGTGATCGGGAAGCGGGACCCCACCGACCGGTCCGTGGCGATCGGGATGCTCGCCGGTGCCTGTGCCTACACCCTGTGGGGGTTCTTCCCCGCGTTCTTCCCGTTGCTCGAACCCGCGGGTGCGGTCGAGATCGTGGGCCACCGCGTCGTGTGGTCGCTGGTGATCATGGCGCTGGTGCTCTCCGTCACCCGGCGGTGGCGGCAGCTGTGGTCCCTCGACCGTCTCTCGTGGGCGCGGATCGCCGGGGCCGCCGGGTTCATCACCGTGAACTGGGGGGTCTACGTCTACACGGTCAACTCCGAACGGGTCACCGAGGCCGCGCTCGGGTACACGATCAACCCCCTGGTGAGCGTCCTGCTCGGGGTCCTGATCTTCCGCGAGCGGCTGAACCGGCCACAGGTGGGCGCGGTGGCCCTCGCCGTGGTCGCGGTGGGCGTTCTCACCGCGGGATACGGACACGTCCCGTACCTCTCGCTGCTGCTCGCGACGAGTTTCGGCTTCTACGGGGTCGTCAAGAAGAAGCTCCGTGCGGACCCGGTGGTCGGGATGACCGGGGAGGTGCTGGTCATCGCCCCCCTCGCCCTGTCCGTGCTGGTGTGGCTGGGTGTGACCGGCTCGGGCACGTTCACCGGGCACGGGGTGGGACACTCGGCGCTGCTCGCCGCCTCCGGAGTGGTGACCGTGGTGCCCCTACTCCTGTTCGCGACGGCCGCCCAGCGCATCCCCCTGGCCACCGTGGGAATGCTGCAGTACATCATCCCGATCCTGCAGATGGCCTGGGGACTGCTCGTGGTGGGCGAGCGGCTGGACGCGGTCCAGTGGGCCGGTTTCGCGCTGATCTGGACCGCGGTGATCGTGTTCACGCTGGCGGGGCGGTCGCCACGCTCGGCGCGTGCTGGGGTTTCGGGTCGTGTCGGAGCGGCGACCTACACTGGGCCGGACAAGCCGTAGGAGGAATGCTGCGTGGGCGGATCCCAGTTCGTGCATCTGCACAATCACACCGAGTTCTCGATGCTCGACGGGATGGCGCAGATCACCCCGTTGTTCGCCGAGGCCTCCAGGCTGGGGATGCCGGCGGTGGGAATGACCGACCACGGGAACATGTACGGCTCCTCGGACTTCTACAAGCAGGCCGTCAAGACCGGGATCACACCGATCATCGGCATCGAGGCGTACGTCGCCCCCGAGTCCAGGTTCAACAAGAAGCGTGTGCTGTGGGGCGAGAAGCACCAGAAGGGTGACGACGTCGCGGGGTCGGGCGCCTACACCCACATGACCATGCTCGCGGAGAACGCCACCGGTCTGCGCAATCTGTTCCTGCTGTCCTCCCTGGCCTCGTACGAGGGACAACTGGGTAAGTGGGCCCGCATGGACGCCGAGATCCTCGCCGAGCACTCCGAGGGGATCATCGCCACCTCCGGATGCCCCTCCGGAGAGATCCAGACCCGCCTGCGCCTGGGTCAGCGCAAGGAGGCCTACGAGGCGGCCGAGAAGTGGCAGTCGATCTTCGGGAAGGACAACTTCTTCCTGGAGCTCATGGACCACGGAATCGACATCGAGCGACGGGTCCGGGAGGACCTGGTCGCGCTGGGCAGGGACCTGGGTATGCCGCCGCTGGTGACCAACGACTGCCACTATGTCACCCGCGAACAGGCCCACGCCCACGAGGCGATGCTGTGCGTGCAGACGGGCAAGACCCTCGCCGACGAGAACCGTTTCAAGTTCGACGGCGACGGGTACTTCCTCAAGTCCGCCGACGAGATGCGGGCCCAGTGGGATCCCGAGGTCCCCGGTGGGTGCGACAACACGCTGTGGATCGCCGAACGCGTCCAGCCGTACGACGAGATCTGGGCCCCGAGGGACCGGATGCCCAAGTTCCCGGTGCCCGAGGGCGAGACGGAGGACACGTGGCTGGCCCGTGAGGTCCACAAGGGTCTGGAGTGGCGCTTTCCCGCGGGGGTACCGCAGGAGTACCTGGACCGCGCGCAGTTCGAACTCGAGGTGATCAAGGGCAAGGGGTACCCCGGGTACTTCCTCGTGGTCGGTGACCTCATCGAGTACGCCCGTTCCATCGGGATCAAGGTCGGTCCGGGCCGGGGCTCCGCGGCGGGTGCGCTCGTGGCCTACGCACTCAAGATCACCAACATCGACCCGATCGAGCACGGCCTGCTGTTCGAGAGATTCCTCAACCCGGAGCGCCCGTCCGCGCCGGATATCGATATCGACTTCGACGACCGCCGCCGCGGCGAGATGATCCGCTACGCCAGCGAGAAATGGGGTTCGGACAAGATCGCCCAGGTCATCACGTTCGGCACCATCAAGACCAAGGCCGCCATCAAGGACGCCGCCCGCGTGAACTTCGGCCAGCCCGGCTACGCGATCGCCGACCGGATCACCAAGGCCCTGCCGCCGGCGATCATGGCCAAGGACATCCCCCTGTCGGGCATCACCGACCCCACGCACGAGCGCTACGGCGAGGCCTCGGAGGTCCGCCAGCTCATCGAGACGGACCCGGACGTCAAGCGGATCTACGACACCGCCCGCGGGCTGGAGGGCATGGTCCGCCAGGCGGGCGTCCACGCGTGTGCGGTGATCATGTCCTCCGAGCCGCTGCTCGACGTGATCCCCATGTGGAAGCGTGCCCAGGACGGCGCCCTCATCACCGGCTGGGACTACCCCTCATGCGAGGACATCGGCCTGCTCAAGATGGATTTCTTGGGCCTGCGCAACCTCACTGTGATCGGCGACTGCCTGGAGAACATCAAGTCCAACCGCGGCGAGGAGATCGACCTCGACACGCTCAGCACCGACGATCAGGCGACCTACGACCTGCTGGCCAGCGGCGACACGCTGGGGGTGTTCCAGCTGGACTCCGGTGGCATGCGCGAGCTCCTCAAGCGGATGAAGCCCACCGGCTTCAACGACATCGTGGCCGCTCTCGCCCTGTACCGACCCGGGCCGATGGGGATGGGCACGCACTGGAACTACGCCGACCGCAAGAACGGCAAACAGGAGCTCACCCCGATCCACCCGGAGCTGGAGGAGCCGCTCAAGGAGATCCTGGGCGAGACCCACGGGTTGATCGTGTACCAGGAGCAGATCATGGCGATCTCCCGCGAACTCGCGGGCTACACGGCCGGTGAGGCCGACGGGTTCCGCAAGGCCATGGGTAAGAAGAAGGCAGAGGTCCTGGCGGCCGAGTACGAGAAGTTCTCCGGCGGCATGGGTGAGCGCGGGTTCTCCAAGGAGGCCGTGGACGCGCTCTGGGGCACCATCGAGCCGTTCGCCTCCTACGCATTCAACAAGTCCCACGCGGCCGGCTACGGGCTGGTGTCGTTCTGGACCGGTTACCTCAAGGCCAACTACCCGGCGGAGTACATGGCCGCCCTGCTCACCTCCGTGGGCGACGACAAGGACAAGGCCGCGCTGTACCTGTCCAACTGCCGGCAGATGGGGATCCGGGTGCTGCCGCCGTCGGTCAACGAGTCGCTCACCAACTTCGTCTCGGTGGGCGAGGACATCCGCTTCGGGATGGGTGCGGTCCGCAATGTCGGTACGCACGTGGTGGACTCCGTCGTGTCCGCGCGCAAGGAGAAGGGGGAGTTCACCGACTTCTCCGACTACCTGGCGAAGATCGACCAGACCGCGTGCACCAAGAAGGTCACCGAATCGCTGATCAAGGCCGGAGCGTTCGACTCCCTGGGACACCCGCGCAAGGGCTTGTTCCTGGTCCACGCCGACGCGGTCGAGTCGGTGATGTCCACCAAGAAGGCCGAGGCGGTGGGTCAGTTCGACCTGTTCGGCGGCGGGGATGCGGAGGACGCCGGGGGAGCCTCGGCGTTCAGTGACGTCTTCGCGGTCCGGGTCCCCGACGAGGAGTGGGACATCAAGCAGAAGCTGGCGCTCGAGCGGGAGATGCTGGGACTGTACGTCTCGGGCCACCCGCTCGACGGGCTGGAGTCCGCGCTCGCCGCCAAGACCGACACGTCGATCGCCACCATCCACGAGGGCGAGCTCCC
Organism: Dietzia sp. DQ11-38-2; assembly: GCF_014145055.1. NCBI lineage: Bacteria > Bacillati > Actinomycetota > Actinomycetes > Mycobacteriales > Dietziaceae > Dietzia > Dietzia sp. DQ11-38-2. The sequence continues at coordinate 5,475 of NZ_JAALDW010000139.1, read as the reverse complement.
GCACGGCACCGCGGTGACGATCGGCGGGATCATCTCCGGCGTGGACCGGCGGGTCAACAAGAACGGCGAACCGTGGGCGATCGTGACGATCGAGGACTTCAACGGCAGCGTCGAGGTGCTCTTCTTCCCCAAGACCTATCGCCTCGCCGCCCTCGACATCGCCGAGGACGCTGTCGTCCTGGTCAAGGCTCGCATCAACATCCGCGAGGACCGGGTCTCGGTGTTCGGCGACACCCTCGAGGTGCCGGACCTGGTCGTGGGTGGCAACGGCGCCCCGCTGGCGCTGACGTTGCCCACGAAGATGTGCACCATCGAGACGGTCACCGCCCTCAAGCAGGTCCTCGGGCGGCACCCCGGTCCCTCGGACGTCCACCTGCGGTTGGTCAACGGGACGTCGTCCACGGTGTTGCGGTTGGACGACCATCTGCGGGTCGAGACATCGTCTTCGCTCATGGGGGATCTCAAGGCGCTCCTCGGGCCGGGCTGCCTCACCGGATGACCAGTTGGCGGTGACAGACCGCGCGGTGGGACACTGGTCGTCGTGACCGTGACCGACTCCGCCGCGACCCAGGTCGTGACCCCCGACGACATCGACACCGCTGCCCGCCGCATCGGCGATGTGATCCTCGCCAGCGAGCTGCACCAGAGCGAGCGGTTGAGTGAGCAGACCGGTGCGACGATCCTGCTCAAGCGCGAGGACCAGCAGGCGGTCCGGTCGTACAAGATCCGTGGTGCGTACAACCTGATGTCGCAGCTGACCGGTGACGAGCGAAGCGCCGGAGTGGTGACCGCGAGTGCGGGTAACCACGCCCAGGGCGTCGCCTTCGCCTGCCGGAGCCTGGGGATCAACGGCCGCATCTACGTTCCCACCAACACCCCCAAACAAAAGCGCGACCGGATCCTCGCCCACGGACGCAACTGGGTGGAGCTGGTGGTCACCGGCGTCAATTTCGACGCGGCTCAGGCCGCCGCCCGCGCGGACGCCGAGCGGACGGGCGCGACGATGGTCCCGCCGTTCGACCATCCGGACACCATGGCCGGCCAGGGGACCATCGCGGCGGAGATACTGGCGCAACTCGACAGCGTCCCCGACGCGGTGGTCGTGCCCGTCGGCGGTGGCGGACTGGTGGGCGGGCTCGCGACCTACCTGGCGGAGTACGCCCCTGACTGCAAGGTCATCGCGGTGGAACCCGCGGGGGCCCCGTCGCTGACCAGGGCCCTGGAAGCGGGGGAACCGGTGACCCTGGACACCGTCGACACCTTCGTCGACGGCGCGTCAGTGGCCCGGCTCGGCGATTTCCCGTTCGGGGTGATCTCCTCGATGACCGAGCGGATCCAGGTCCTCACGGTGGACGAGGGCGCGGTGTGCACCGCGATGCTGGAGCTGTACCAGAACGAGGGGATCATCGCCGAGCCCGCCGGCGCGTTGGCGGTCACCGCGCTGGACCAGCTCGACATCGAGGAGGGTGCGACGGTCGTCTGCATCATCTCGGGAGGCAACAACGACGTCTCGCGGTACAGCGAGATCATCGAACGGTCGTTGGTCCACCAGGGCCTCAAGCACTACTTCCTGGTCAAGTTCCCCCAGGAACCCGGTCAGCTGCGTCGGTTCCTCGACGAGGTGCTGGGGCCGGAGGACGACATCACGCAGTTCGAATACCTCAAGAGGAACAACCGCGAGTACGGGGCCGCCCTCGTGGGCATCGAACTCGGCTCGGCCACCGGTCTGCATTCACTGCTCGAACGCATGGACGCCTCGCGTATCGACTGCGAGCGGCTCGAGCCCGGAACCGCGGCGTACGAGTACCTGACCTGAGCCCGGTCTACCCCGTCACCGTGTGGGTGCGCACCACCGCGAATCCGAAGGCCTGACAGAAGACCGAGTCATGGTCGACCACCGCTCCCGAAGTGAGCACCTCGTCGCCGGTGACCGGGACCCTGCTCGGTTCGGTTCCGAGGTTCACCACCAACGCCAGAGAGCCGCGGTGGACGATCAACCAGCGGCCGTCGTCGGCTTCGACCCCGCACCGCACGCGCACCGCACCGAGCCACGGATCGCTGAGCTCGGGTTCGGCCCGCCGTAGCGCGATGAGCGCACGGTACCCGCGCAGGATCCCGGCGTGCTGGTCCTCGGACTGCTCGGACCGGTCCAGCACCGACCGCCGGAACGTCTCCGGGTCCTGGGGGTCGGCCACGGTGGCCGGGTCCCATCCCATCTCGGCGAACTCGCGGGTCCGTCCCCGGCGCACGGCCTCGGCGAGGTCGGGTTCGGGGTGCGAGGCGAAGAAGCAGAACGGGGTCCGGGCGCCCCACTCCTCGCCCTGGAACAACATCGGGGTGAAGGGGGAGCACAGGATGATCGCGGCCTTGGCCAGCTGCTGGGCCGGGGTGAGGTTCACCGACGGCCGGTCGCCCGCGGCGCGGTTGCCCACCTGGTCGTGGGTCAGGGTGTAGGCGACGAAGCGGCTGCCCGGCACCCGTTCGACGTCCAGCGGGCGGCCGTGGACCCGGCCCCGGAACGCCGACCATGTCCCCGCGTGCAGGAAGGCCCCGGTGAGCACCTGACGTAACGCCTCGAGGGAGCCGAAATCCGCGTAGTAGCCCTGGCGTTCCCCGGAGACCGCGGCGTGGACGGCGTGGTGCACGTCGTCGTCCCACTGCCCGGTGAGGCCCAGCCCGCCGCCCTCGCGCGCGGTGACCAGCCGCGGGTCGTTCTGGTCCGACTCCGCGATCAGGGACAACGGTCGTCCGAGGTGGGCGGAGAGGGACTCCACCTCCACCGCCAACTGCTCGAGCAGGTGCACGGCCGAGCCGTCGTGCAGGGCGTGGACCGCGTCCAACCGCAGGGCGTCCACGTGGAACTCGTCGAACCAGCGCAGGGCGTTGTCGATGATGTACCGACGCACCTCGCCCGAGTGCGGTCCGTCGAGATTGAGCCCCGACCCCCACGGTCCGTCGGCCGCGGACAGGTACGGGCCGAACTCCGGGAGGTAGTTCCCGGACGGGCCCAGGTGGTTGTAGACCACGTCCAGGCAGACGCCGAGCCCGCGGGCGTGGCAGGCGTCCACGAACTGCTGGAACGCGTCCGGGCCGCCGTACGGCTCGTGCACGGCGAACCACGCCACCCCGTCGTAACCCCAGCCGTACTCCCCGTTGAACGCACCCACGGGCATCACCTCGACCATGTCGACGCCCAGCTCCACCAGGTCGTCGAGGTGATCTATCGCGCTGGTCAGAGTGCCGCCGGGGGAGAAGGTGCCCACGTGCATCTCGTACAGGACCGACCCCGCCAGTTGGCGACCGGTCCAGTGCGCGTCTGACCAGCGGGTGGCGTCCACCCGGTGCACCCGTGAGAGTCCGTGCACGCCGTGCGGCTGGCGCGGCGACCGCGGGTCGGGACGCGGATCGCTCGTCTGGCCGTCGTCGCCCGTCACCACGAACCCGTAGTCCCTGCCCTGCTCCCGCACGACGGTCGAGGACCACCAGCCGTCGGCAGCGCGGGTCATGGGAAAAGGATCGGCGTCGGCGGAGTCCAGGACCAGACCGACGGCTTCGGCTGTCGGCGCCCAGACGGAGAAGGTGTCACTGCTCGCGGAGGTCACACCCCCAGGGTAGGGAATGTGGGCGAGCGGGGGCGGCGCGGCGATACTGGTCCGATGACCGACTCCGCGACTCGTGTGCTCAGGCTGTCCGCCGGCCCGGACGTCACGGGCACGTACGAGGAGAGGCGCTCGAGGTTTCTCGCGGTGTTGAGGAGGTGTGACGACGAGGCCGCCGCCCGTGACCTGATCTCCGACCTCCGTCGCGCCCACCCGGACGCGCGCCATCACTGCAGCGCGTTCCTGGTGGACGTCCCCGGGTCCAGCCGGATCGAGCGCTCGAACGACGACGGCGAACCCTCCGGAACCGCCGGCACCCCCATGTTGGAGGTACTCCGCGGAAGTCGGGTGACAGGGGTCGGGGCGGTGGTCGTGCGGTGGTTCGGCGGAACGCGACTCGGTACGGGCGGGCTGGTCCGGGCGTACGGCTCCGCGGTGTCGTCCGCGGTCGACGAGGCGTGGCGGGCGGGTCGGATCGTGGAGGTGACACGAACCCAGACGTGGCGGGCCGAGGTCGACCACTCACTGGCAGGGGGCCTCGAAGGAGCCGTTCGCGCAGCGGGGGCGCAGGTGCTCGGCGTGGACTACGGCGGGCGGGTCGAACTGACGGTGGCCGGTGACCTCGAGGTGCTGGGTCCGATCCTGGCTACCCGGACGTCCGGTGGCGTCGAATGGGAGCCCGCCGGGGTGGCGACCACCGAGAACGCGGCGCGGCTGCGAGATGTGGAATCCTGACATCATGAGCATGCAGCCCTACCAACCGAACTCGATCGAGGCCCAGAAGCAGCAGGTGCGCAAGGATGCCCGCACCACGGCGATCGCGCTGGGCGTGACCGTGGTGGCGCTGCCGATCGCGTTGTTCGCCAGTTCGTTCTTCACCGTGGTGGCGATACTCGCGGGGATAGTCGCGATCTACAAGGGGAACCAGGTGCGCCAGGCCATCTCGGGCAAGCCCAAGAACCGCGAACTCTACTGACGGACCGGGCCCGCCCGGAACCTGGTCAGCCGTGGCGGCGGACCACCGGCCCCGCTCACCCGTGGCGGCGGACCACCGAGCCCGCCCGGAACCCGTCAGCCGTGGCGGCGGACCACGTCGGTGAGGTCCGCGCGGCCGGCCCGGAAGGTGTTGGCCGGGTGCTCCGGGTCGGCGTACCCGAAGGAGATGCCGCACACGATCATCCGGTCGTCGCTGATTCTCAGGTACTCGCGGACCCCGTCGGAGTACAGCGCGAGGGCGGCCTGGGCGCACGTGGCCACGCCGAGTGAGGACGCCGCCGCCAGGAACGTCGCCACGTAGCCCCCACAGTCCACCGCGCCATAGGTGCCCAGGCCCGCGTCCGAGGTGATCACCGCGACGTGTGGGGCGCCGAAGAACCGGTAGTTCTCCAACATCTGCGTCAGGCGCGCCTCCTTGTCGGAGCGCTCGATGCCCAGCGCGGTGTAGAGGCCGTACCCGCTCTCCCGCCGGCGCTCGCCGTACACGCCGTCGTAGCGCTCAGGTGCCGGCAGATCCGATCGCATGCCGTTGTTCATCACGTACTCGGTGAGGTGCGCGGCGAACCCGGAGGTCGCCGACCCGCTCACCAGGTCGACCTGCCATGCCTGGGAGTTGCACCACGAGGCCGTGCGCTGGGCCATCTGCAGGATCCGGTCGATCGTCTCGTCGGGGACGGGCTGGGACGTGAACCCTCGGCAGCTGTAGCGGTCGTCGAGGATCTGCTCGAGCGTGTCGGCGGCGTCGGTCATGGACCCTCCAGGTGATGGCGCGGAACTGTGATGCCAGTCTCGCACGGGGCACCTCGCGACCCGCGCCCGCCACCGCCCGCCGCGCCCTCACGCCGCCCCTACGCCGCCCCTACGCCGCCCTCACGCCGCC
>NZ_JAALDW010000138.1:0-2404 GCF_014145055.1 Dietzia sp. DQ11-38-2 | reverse complement strand
CACCAGCGGCAGGCGCCGGCCGTCGACCTGACCCCGCTGGGCCAGCCCCTCGAGCCCGTGGGACAGGGTGTACATGCCCGAGGGGAACGACGAGTCCGTGAACTGCAGTGCGAGCAGCAGCCGCGACAGGTCGGAACCGCTCATGCGAGGTAGTGCAGCTGCGCCAGTGGCAGGGTGGTCGCGGGTGCGATGGTGGCGGGCTCGCCGTCGACGGTCACCACGTAGGTCTCGGGGTCCACCTCGATCCGCGGGCAGCGGTCGTTGCGCACCATGTCCTTCTTCCCGATGCCCCGGCACCGGCGCACTGGCAGGCACGGTGAGGTCAGGCCCAGCTGATCGGGCACGCCCGCCTCGATCGCCGCCGCGGACAGGAACGTCACCCGGGTGGACTGCATGGCCCCGCCGTACGCGCCGAACATGGGCCGGTAGATCACGGGCTGCGGGGTGGGCAGCGAGGCGTTGGGGTCACCCATCGGTGCCCACACGATCATCCCGCCCTTGATCACCAGCGAGGGCTTGGCGGCGAACGACTCGACCGGCCACACCACCAGGTCCGCGAGCTTGCCGGGTTCGATCGAGCCCAGGTGGTCGGCGATCCCGGCGGCGATGGCGGGGTTGATGGTCATCTTGGCGACGTACCGCAGGACCCGCTCGTTGTCGTTGCGATCACCGTCCTCGGGCAGCGGCCCGCGCTCGACCCGGCAGTGGTGGGCGGTCTGGAACGCCCGCTGCCACGACTCGCCGATCCGTCCCATGGCCTGCGAATCGGAGGAGAAGATGGAGATGATGCCCTCGTCGTGCAGCACGGTCTCCGCGGCGATGGTCTCGGCCCGCACCCGGGAGTCGGCGAAGCTCACGTCCTCGGGGATGTCGTGCGACAGGTGGTGGCACACCATCACCATGTCGAGCAGCTCGTCCACCGAGTTCACCGTGTAGGGCAGCGTCGGGTTGGTGGAGGCCGGGAGCACGTTGGGCTCACCGCACACCCGCAGGATGTCGGGGGCGTGGCCGCCACCGGCGCCCTCGGAGTGGAACGTGTGGATGGTCGAGTCGCCGAGGGCGGCGCGGGTGTCCTCGTAGAAGCCGGACTCGTTGAGGGTGTCGGTGTGGATCGCCACCTGGACGTCGTAGGCGTCCGCGACCTCCTGCACGCAGCGGATGGCCGCCGGCGTGGTGCCCCAGTCCTCGTGGATCTTCAGGCCCGCCGCGCCGGCGACGATCTGCTCGACCGCCGACTCGGCCTGCGAGGTGTTGCCCTTGCCCAGGATCCCGATGTTCACCGGAAGCCCGTCGGCGGCCTGCAGCATCCGGCCGATGTTCCAGGCGCCCGGCGTGCAGGTGGTCCCCTTGGTGCCCTCGGACGGTCCGGTCCCGCCGCCGAACAGGGTGGTCACCCCGTTGGACAAGGCCTCGTCGACCTGCTGCGGGGCGATGAAGTGGATGTGGGTGTCCACTCCCCCGGCGGTGACGATCTTGTGCTCTCCCGCCACCACCTCCGTGCCGGGTCCGATCACCAGGTCCGGGTGCACGCCGTCCTGCAGGTGCGGGTTCCCGGCCTTGCCCACCGCCACGATCCGGCCGTCGCGCACCCCGATGTCGCCCTTGACCACCCCGATCACCGCGTCGAGGATCGTGGCCCCGGTGATCACCAGGTCCAGGGCGCCCGAGGCCCGCGTTCCCGCGGGGTCCTGCGCCATCCCGTCCCGGATCGCCTTGCCACCGCCGTAGACGGCCTCCTCGCCGTAGCCGCTGGAGCCGTCGGTGGTGACGGCGTTGTGATCGCTCTCGACCTCGACGGTCAACACCGTGTCCGCCAACGTCAGCCGGTCCCCGACCGTGGGTCCGTAGATGTCGGTGTAGGTCGCGCGAGGGAGCACGGTCGGCGGGCCCTCGGCGACGCGTACCCCACCCGCGGTCGGCCGGGCCTCGTCGTCGTCGTCATCGGCCACGTCCGCGCTGACAGACAGGAACCCGCCATCGTGCATCCGCTCCAGCGCCCGCTCCCGCACGGCCGGATCGTCGAGGCGACCGTCGACCAATCCGGAGAAGCCGTGGCAGACGCGCTCGCCGGCGTAGTCCACCAGCCGCACGGTGCGGGTCTGACCGGGTTCGAACCGCACCGCCAGCCCCGCGCCGATCGCCAGGTGGCGCCCGTAGGCGGCGGGGCGGTCGAACCGCAGCTCCCGGTTGGCCTCGAAGAAGTGGTAGTGCGAACCCACCTGGACCGCGCGGTCGCCGGTGTTGGTGACCTCGAGCTCGATGGTCGCGCGACCGGCGCCCAGCGTGATGTCGCCGTCGCCGTACTGGTACTTCCCGGATCCGGACATCGCGCTCCTCGGGGTGATGGGTGGGTCTGTGGGGTGGGTCTAGTGCGAGTGGGTGTAGACGCTGCCGTCGGCCGCCA
>NZ_JAALDW010000137.1:0-25869 GCF_014145055.1 Dietzia sp. DQ11-38-2 | reverse complement strand
TCGCTCGATCCAGCGGGGGGTGCGCACCGCCCACGTCAGGGCCTCGGAGGCCACGTGCACCTTCGCCCCGGGGAAGTCGGCGAGACCGCCGATGTGGTCGAAGTCCATGTGGGTGAGCACGATGTGGCGCACCTCGCGGGGGTCCAGTCCCATGTTCTCGATGCGGCGACGCGCCGTTTCGGCCGCGTCCAGCCGCGGGCGCATCGCGTGCCTCATCGGGCCCAGCCGGGCGGCGGGGTCCGCGACGTCGCGGAGCCCGACACCGGTGTCCACCAGCACCAGACCCCCCGGGGCCTCCACCAGCAGCACGCGGGTCGGCACCCGTCCGGCGAACGTCCCGCAGTTCATCTGGTGGATCCGCATGTCGGCCACGGTACCGTGGCCGCGTGAGTCGAGACGGCGTGCTGGACCCGCGGCCGCTGGTCCGCGTCACGGTGGACCCCCAGCTCGTGCCGCGCGCCGGGTCGTGGCCGTACTCGGTCCCCGCGGTATCGGCTCTGGTGCGCGAAGGGTTGGAGCTGGACGCCCTCACCGTCCTGGTGGGGGAGAACGGGTCCGGCAAGTCCACGATCGTCGAGGCGGTGGCCATGGCGTTCGGCCTCAACGCCGAGGGCGGGTCCACCGGCGCCCGGAACTCGACGTGGGCGTCGGAGTCCCCGTTGCACGACGCGCTGCGACTGGTGCGCGGGGGCGGGGCGCCCCGGTGGGGCTACTTCGTGAGGGCCGAGACCCTCCACGGCCTGTTCACCTACCTCCAGGCGACGGGGCCGGGGCAGGACTTCCACGCGCGCAGCCACGGCGAGGCGTTCTGGGACCTGCTGGACTCACGGTTCACCGGCGGCGGGCTGTTCGTGTTGGACGAGCCCGAGGCGGGGTTGTCCTTCGACGCCCAACTCCGGCTGGTCGCGCTGCTGCTCGACCTGGCCGGCCGTCGGAGCACCCAGGTGCTCATGGCCACCCACTCGCCGATCCTGGCCTCCGTGCCGGGGGCGGCGGTATACGAGTTGTCGGAGGAGGGGATGAGCCGTCGCCGCTGGGAGGACCTGGCGATGGTGGACCACTACCGCCGGTATCTCGCGGCGCCCGAGCGGTATCTGCGTCATCTCCTGGAGTGACCCGGCACACTGGACTCATGACCAACTTCTCGTCGCGCCCCGGCCGCACAGCCGGGGAGGCCCGTCCCGTCCGCCCCGTCTACCCCTCGTACGCCCCGCCGTCCGCCTCGACCGCGGCCAACGCCGGGCCGCTCCCGGCTCCCGAACCCGGGTTCGAGCCCGACATCATCGTGGTGGGTCACGGGCTGGCGGGGCTGGTGGCCACCTACGAGGCGAGCCGGGCGGGCAAGAAGATTCTCGTGGTGGATCAGGAGAACGAGAAGAACCTGGGCGGGCAGGCGTACTGGTCACTCGGCGGCCTGTTCCTGGTGGACACCCCCGAGCAGCGGCGCATCGGCATTCACGACTCACTGGACCTGGCGTGGCGCGACTGGCTCGGGTCGGCCGCCTTCGACCGGCCGGAGGATCACTGGCCCCGTCGGTGGGCGCGGGCGTACGTGGAGTTCGCGGCGGGGGAGAAGCGGACGTACCTCAACGCGCTGGGGCTCAAGATCATCCCCACCGTCGGCTGGGCGGAACGTGGTGGCGGGGACGTGGGGGGCCACGGCAACTCCGTGCCGCGCTTCCACGTGACCTGGGGCACGGGGCCCGAGGTGGTGCGGGTCTTCGAGGAACCGGTTCGCGCGGCCGCCGCCGAGGGGCTGGTGCGGTTCGCGGTGCGGCACCGGGTCGACGAGATCGTGGTCGAGGACGGTCGGGCGGTCGGCGTCCGCGGGGCCACCCTGGTCCCGTGCGATCTGGACCGCGGGGTGTCCTCGCCCCGCGAGGAGACCGGGACCTTCGAGTTCCGCGGCGGCGCCGTGCTCGTGTCTTCGGGCGGGATCGGCGGCAACCCGGACCTTGTGCGCCGGTACTGGCCGACGGACCGGATGGGGGACGCGCCGCGGGACCTCATCCTGGGGGTCCCGGAGCACGTCGACGGCCGCATGCTCGAGATCTCGGGCTCGGCGGGAGCGAACCTCATCAACCGCGACCGGATGTGGCACTACACCGAGGGGGTCGCCAACTTCGCGCCCATCTGGCCCTCTCACGCCATCCGCATCATCCCGGGCCCGTCGACGCTGTGGCTGGACGCCACGGGCGCGCGGATGCCCGTGCCGCTGTTCCCGGGGTTCCACACCACCGCCTCCGTCGAGGCCATCCGCCGGACCGGGTTCGACTACTCGTGGTTCGTCCTGGACTCGGCCATCGCGGAGAAGGAGTTCGTGCTCTCCGGTTCCGAGCAGAATCCGGAGATGACCGACAAGGTGGTCACGAAGTTCCTGTCCCGCGCCAAGAAGGGGCTGCCGGCGTCGGTCGGCGCATTCGCCGAGAAGGGCGTGGACTGGGTGGTGGCCGACTCCCTGGAGGAGCTGGTCGCCGGGATGAACGAGCTGGTCGGTGGGGACGAGCCCGAGCTCGACGTGGAGAGTGTGCGTGAGTTCGTCCTGTCGATGGACGGCCAGATGGACAACCCCTTTGCCAAGGACGCGCAGGTGCAGGCCATCCACAACTCTCGCCGGGTGCTCACCGACAAGCTCACCCGCATCGCCAAGCCGCACAAGCTGCTCGCGGACTCGGGCGCCGGCAAGGGATCCGCTGCTGGCTCGGGTGGCCCGCTGATCGCGATCAAGGTGCACCTCATGACCCGCAAGACCCTGGGCGGGATCGAGACCACGCTGGACTCCCAGTGTCTGCGACCGGACGGGGAGCCCTTCCCCGGTCTGTACGCGGCGGGGGAGGTCGCCGGTTTCGGTGGCGGCGGGGTCCACGGCTACAACTCGCTCGAGGGCACCTTCCTCGGCGGCTGCATCTTCTCCGGGATGAAGGCCGGGCGGGCGATGGCGCGGGAGGTCTGACCGCCGGGGCGGAGGCGCCGGCCCGGGGCGCCACCGCCGTTCACCGGGAACACGGACCTCACCGGGGCGAATTCCTCCACCGCGACAGAACCGCGTCCATGTCCGACCGCGCTCGAGGCGGTGCCGCTCCGCGGGAGGTGCTCATCCGAGGGGCCGCGGCGGGCATCGGGTAGCCCCCCGCGTCGACGAAAGACTCCCGCCGGACCGCGTGGTCGTGGAGCGTGGCCTCCCGGAGTGTGAGCACCGGTGTGACGCACGCGTCGAGCTCGTCGAAGACCTCGGCCCAGGCGTCGCGGTCACGCGAGGCGAACGACCGACCGAAGAGCGCGGTCAGCGCGTCCCAGTTGGTGGTGTCCCAGCGATTCGGCAGGTCGGCGTGATCCAGCCCGAGACCGCGCACGACGCGGTCATAGAACACGTCCTCGAGCGCTCCCACCGCGACGAACCCGCCGTCGGCGCACTCGTAGGCCCGGTAGAACGGTGCCGAGCCGTCGAGGAGATTGGTGCCCCGGCGGGACGACCATCGCCCGGAGTGTTGCCACGATCGGACCAGACCCGTCAGGGAACCGGCGCCGTCGACCATCGCCGCGTCCACGACCTGGCCCCGGCCCGTCCGCTGCCGCTCGTGGAGGGCGGCGAGGATCCCCACCAGCAGGAACATCGACCCTCCGCCGAAGTTGCCGACGAGGTTCAGCGGTGGTGTGGGCGGCCCGGAGGCCGGGCCGAGTTGCCCCAGGGCGCCTGACAGTGCGAGGTAGTTGATGTCGTGTCCGGCCACGCGGGCCAGCGGTCCCTCCTGTCCCCAGCCGCTCATGCGGCCGTAGATCAACCCCGGGTTCTCCTGCTGCCACACGTCGGGGCCGAGACCGAGTTTCTCCATCGTTCCCGGGCGGGACCCCTCCATCAGGACGTCGGCGCGGCCCACCAGGTCGCGCACCCGGCGCAGGCCGTCCGGTTCGGTCAGGTCGACCGCGAGCTCGGTCCTGCCCCGGAGCATTCCCGCGTTCGCGTCGTCGTTGCCGTCGTCGGCCCCCACGGGGACGGGTCGCACCACCCGGATCACCTCGGCGCCGAGGTCCGCCAGCATGAGACCCGCGTGCAGGAGCGGCCCGATGGCCTCCATCTCCACCACCCGGAGTCCTGCCAGGGGTCCGCCGTGCGGCGCCGCGGCGGCCTCGTCCCGCACGGTCACCGCCCGGTGGCGGCGGCCCGGGCCGGCGTGGCGCGGACCGGTTCGGTGTGGAAGTCCGATGGGTCGACCTTGTTGGTCATGGCCCAGTAGTCGTTGATGCGCCAGGGCAGCACCGACACGACGCGACCGTCCGGGTTGCGGTACCAGTTCTCCATCGCCGGATGGGTCCACACCATCTGCGCGTGCTGCCGGTCGACGGCCTCGTTGTAGCGTTCGTTGACCTCGCTGCGGCACTCCAGCGTGCCGAGGTCCTGCGTGCGCATCAGCCGTAGCGCATCCATGATGTACCTGACCTGGCATTCCAGGATGGTGATGAAGCTGCCGCCGTGGCCCAGGCCCGTGTTGGGCCCGGTCATGATGAAGAAGTTGGGGAAATCGGGAACCGTGATGCCGAGATACGCGCGCGCGTCGTGGTCCCCCCAGATCTCCCTGGTGGAGCGCCCCGATCTGCCCACGATGTCCATCGGGTAGAGGATCCGCACGCTGTGGAAGCCGGTCGCCATGACGATGATGTCCAGCTCGTGCTCGACGCCGTCTGAGTCGACCAGTCCGGAGGGCGTCACCTCCTCGACCCCGCGGGGGACCAGCGTGACCTGGGGCTTGCGCAACATCGCGAACCAGCCGTTGTCCAGCAACATCCGCTTGCCGAAGGGGGGATAGTCCGGCAGTGACGCCTCGATGAGGTCGTCGCGGTCGCCCAGTTGATCGCGGAGGTAGCGTTCGTAGAATCTGCGGTGCCCGTGGTTGGTCGCGTTGATCGAGGCGCTCGGCTCCGGCCACTCGGGGTCCACCTGGAGGGTGGGGTAGACCTTGTCGTTGAAGATCCACGACAGTCTGGCGCGGTACCACTCCCGGTACCCGGGGACGTGGTCCATCAGCCAGTGCACGTCCTCGTCGATGGTCGCGAAGTAGTCGTCGTTGGGGGCGATCCACTGCGGTGAGCGTTGGAAGACCGTCAGGGAACCGACCCGGTCCGCGATGGCCGGGCCGATCTGCATCGCGCTGGCGCCCGCCCCCACGATGCCCACCCTCTTGCCCCGCAGGGCGTCCGGCTCGTCGAGGTCGCTCGGCCACTCGGCGGAATGGAAGAGACGACCCCGGAAACCCTCCATTCCCGGGAGGTTCGGGACCTTGGGGCGGTTGAGAAGGCCGACCGCACTGATGAGGATCGGTGCCTCCAGGACCTCCGATCCACCGTCAGGCCGACGGACCGTCACGCGCCATGACTGCCCTGACTCGTCGAACTGCGCGCGCGTGACCTCGTGGCGGAACCGGACGTGCTGACGGATGTCGTTCGCCTCCGCGAAGGCCTCGAGGTAACCCTGGACCTCGTCGCGCTTGCCGAAGTGCGTGGACCAGTTGTGGGGGAAGGAGGAGATCGAATAAAGGTGGCTGGGGGTGTCCACCCCGGCTCCGGGATAGCGGTTCTCCCACCAGGAACCGCCCACGTCGTCGTTCTTCTCCAGGATCACGTGGGGGATGCCGGCACGGGTGAGCTCCACCGAGGCCAACATCCCCGCGATGCCGGCGCCGATCACGATCGCGTGGAGGCGCTCGTCGGGTGCGGCGGCAGCCGGCGCGATCCGCGGCCCGTTGACGATCTCCGCCATCATCGGGGCGAAGTCCGGCGGCACGGTCTCGCCGCAGGTGAAGTTGAGCAGCCGTTCGACGTCCGAGTGCCCGACCTCCGGCCGGGGAGGCCTCCCCGACTCCCACCAGCGCTCGACAGCGTCGATCACCGCGTCCTGGATCTCGGCCTGGATCCCGTCCGGAAGGCCCCCGGTCGCGTTGTCGTCCATGCCCCGACTGCGGGTGGGCTGATAGCGGGGTGCCATCCACCGCTCGTCGGCCGTCAGCTCCAGTAGGACGGCGAGCAGGGTGGGGACGTTGCCCGCGCGGACCGCCGAATGGAGGCGGCGACGGTCCGATTCAGTGACTGTGGTCATACGTCGCAGGCTAACAGCAGTTAGTCCCAGGGCCAAGAGATTGACATCAGTCGGCGAAGAGATGCGAAGTCTGCCCGCGAGGGCGGGTTGACCACATCCGCTGGCGATGCAAGTATGAGCCAGATCATACTAACGGCGGTCAGTGCCGCGGGAGAGTGAGAAATCATGGAACAGCCGGTTCGAGTCCCCTCGAGTGCCCCCGAGTCCCGCCAGAACCCGGGGGACGGTCGCACCACGGACCGGCGCCTGACCTCCACGCAGTCCGCCCTCCTGGGACGGGCGACCCTCGGTGATCAGCTCCGGCGTCACGCGCAGAGCCGGGCCGGCAAAGCCGCGATCGTCTCCTACGCCCCCGGTGGCGGGCGGACCGTCACCACCTACGGTGAGCTCGACCGTGGCGCCAACCGGGCTGCTCACATGCTCCTCGGACTCGGCGTGTCCCGCGGCGACCGGGTCGCTGTGATGGCACGAAACCGTGTCGAGTCGGTCATCGCCTACTACGGAGCTCTCAAGATCGGGGCCGCCTACTCCGGGATCAACGTGCTGCTGGGGGTGGGAGAGGTGGCTCATCAGCTCGACCACCTCGAGCCCGCGGCCGTCGTCGTCGCCGCGGAGTTCCTCCCGGTCGTCCGGGCGGCGCTCGGCGATTCCGGACACCGGCCCGAGATCATCGTGCTCGACGCCACGGCGCCTGACGGAACGGGGACCGACGGCATGGGACCCGACGGTCCGGACTCCGGCTCCACCGATGACCCGGGGTGTCACGACTTCGACCGTCTCCTCGACTCGTCCTCGGACACGGAGCCCGAATGCGACGTCGACGAGCTCGACCTCGCGATGATCGTCTACACGAGCGGGACCGAAGCGGCCCCCAAAGGGGTCATGCTGCCGCATCGCAACTACCTCATCTCCACCTCGCCCGCCTACACGTGGGGGTTGCGCTGCCTGGACGACGACGTCTGGCTCTTCGTCATGCCGTTCCACACGATCGCCGGCATCGGCTCGCTGACCTCGCTCATCCTGCTGGGCGCGACTCTCGTCCTCCCGGCCAGCCTCGCGCCCGCCGACGTGTTGGCGATGATCAAGACGGAGCAGATCTCGGTCCTGGCTCAGACGCCCACGTTCTTCATCTCGCTGGCGGACCATCCGGACTTCGGGCCCGACGCGGTGGGGACCATCCAGCGGTGTCTGACCTACGGGGGACAGGTCTCCCCGCGAACGGTGGACGCCTGGCACCGCGCCGCGCCGCGGTCGATCTGGGGAACCTACTGGGGCCAGTCGGAGCTGACCCAGCTGGGGTCGGTCGGCTGGTTCAGGCAACTCGAGGACGTTCCCGGGCAGGACCCCACCTGGATCGGCAAGCCCGTCGGCCATCTGGAGGTCAAGGTGGTCGACGCCGACGGGAACGAGTCCGAGAGCGGGGAGCTCCTGTGCCGCACCCCGTCGGTGATGGCGGGGTACTTCAGGGATCCCGAGAAGACCGCCGCGGTCCTCGACGGCGGGTGGCTCCACACCGGTGACATCGTCCGACGCGATGCCGAGGGCAACATGTTCTTCCTCGACCGCAACAAGGACATGATCAAGACAGGGGGATACAACGTGTCCTCCCAGGAGGTCGAGCGCGTCCTCCAGGCGCACCCCGGGGTGGCGCGTGCCGCCGTCGTCGGACTCCCGGACGAGTACTGGTCCGAGGCCGTCACCGGGTTCGTCATCGCCGTCGACGGCAGCGACGTGTCGGGCCCGGAGTTGCGAGAGCACTGCAAGACGGCGCTCGCAGGATATAAGGTCCCCAAGGTGATCACGATCGTGGACGAGCTCCCGACGGACCCCCAGGGCAAGCTACTCAAGAGAGAGCTGCGCCGCCTGCACGCAAAGGACTGAGACGCTGAACACCGAGCCCAGCAGACGCGACTCGATACTGGCCGCGGCGGCCGAGTACTTCGCCGAGCAGGGCTACCACTCGGCGGGGATGCGCGGCATCGCCGATTCGGTGGGGATCAAGGGCGCCAGCCTGTACAACCACTTCGGTTCCAAAGAGGAGATCCTCTACGCGATCGCGCTGAAGATGACCCGTGTGCCCGTGGAGGAGAACCTGCTCGTCCTCGACGAGACCGGGACACCGACCGAGCGGCTCACCGCCCTGATCGACGTCCACCTCCGCCACCTCGCGGTGAACCGTGTGGAGCATCTGGTGAGCCTACGGGAGCTCTCCGCGCTCACGGAGGAACACCGTGACCGCGTGGTCGGGTACCGCAAGTACTACCAGCGACGGGTGCGCGACGTGATCGCCGCGGGCATCCGCGCCGGGGAGTTCGGCGTCGACGACCCGATGCGTGCGGCCGTCGCGATCCTGGACCTCATGAACGGCGTGAGCTGGTGGCTGCGGGACGACTACGACATCGACTCCCTGGTCTCCACCTACGTGGACTACATCGTCGACGGGATCCTCCGGCGCAGGTGAGGGGTCCGCGGTGGCGCGGATGAGGTGGCCCCGGTGGCGCCGTCGCCCCCGCGCACCCTACGAGAACCGGCCCCCTTGTCGCCGCTGGCGAGAAGGGGGCCGGATCACGTGGCGTCGCGGGTCTGTGTCTTCTCTCAGAGCGCGCGACGCAGCAAGGGGACCAGCGCGTCGGCGTCCGCGATCGGGTTCGGGTTGGTCCCGCACCAGATGTCCTTGAAGGTGTACGCGGCCAGGCTGGACAGGTCGTCCTCGGACAGTCCGACCTCGGTGAGCGACCGCGGCATGCCCAGCCGCCTGATGAGCGCGTCGGCGAGCTCGTGCGCAGGTGTCTGCGGCTCGCCGAACGCCACGCTGATCAGCGCCTGGCGATGTTCGTTGACCTCCCGGTTGTACTCCAGGGCGAACGGCGCCATCACGCAGGAGGTGTGTCCGTGCGGGACCTTGAACGACCCTCCGAGCGCATGCCCGACCGCGTGGCTGATACCCATGTCCAGGCCGGCGACGATCGCGACCATCGACGACCAGGCTCCGACCTGGCACATCCGCCTGGCCTCCAGGTCATCGCCGTCCTCCTTCACCCGGACGAGGCCCTCGGAGAGCAGGCGGATGGCGTTCATCGCCATCCCGTCGTAGTACCCGTTCGACTCGAGTGACCCCAGGGTCTCGAAGGCGTGATCGAGAGCGCGCACCCCGGTCGAGAGCCAGAGCCATTCCGGGGTGTGCCGGGTGAGCGCGGGATCGAGGATGACGGCCCGCGGGGTCATCGCCGGATGGACGTACCCCTCCTTGACATTGCTCTCCTCGTCCGTTGATCCCGCCAGCGCGTTGAACTCGCCTCCGGCCAGCGTCGTGGGGGCCACCACCACGGGGATGCTCGGGGCCGAGAAACTCGGGGCGGTCACCGAGGTGTCGGGGTTGACCTGCAGGTGGTAGGCGTCCATCTCGGAGGTCGTGCGGATCCCGTGCTCCAGGGTCACCGCGAGGATCTTCGTCAGGTCCGTCGCCGAGCCGCCGCCGACACACAGCAGCATGTCCGGATCCGCCTCGGCCGCGACCAGGGTCGCCGCGATGACGTCCTGGCGGGGCACGTGGGGCCGGACCGCGTCGAACAGGCCGACGAACCGATCACCCAGGGCCTCGATCACCCGTCGGATCTCGTCGGTCTGGGAGTTCAGGGTCCCACTGCAGACCACGAAGACCCGGCTCGCGCCGAGGAGCTCCGCTTCCTGCGCCGCGGCCTCCGCGACCGGGGTCCCGATATGGACTCTCTCCATGGGGGTCAGAGAGATGAGTGATGACTGCACGGCGGCACCGTCCTTCGTTGTTGTCCTCGACCCCCGTGTCCGCCAGAACACTGTGTCCGAGGGAGCACGGTGTCACTCCGACGATGACGCGGGGGCCGAGCTGGGGTCGGGCGTAGCGCGTTTTTCGTGCCGCCCGAGGCTAACAGTCGTTACCCTACAGGAGAATTGTGGCCCAGGCCACAGTCTTTTTGCGGTGGCGATGCGCAGCGCTTCGGGAGGGGCTGGGGATTCCCACAAGGTGTTCTGTGCAGGAACTTAAGGTCGCCGTCAGTATTGGCCCGGACCGGATTGCGTCTCGGCTCGCGTCCGCACACCCACCTGTCCGGTGACGGCGCTCACATCTGGAGGGGCTAACGGCGGATCGCTTCGATGGGGGTCGATGCCGGGACATGAGTCCGCGGTGCCGGCACGTGGGTCTACAGTCTCACTTCGTGACTGATGGTGACAGACGGGTCTGGCCGTCCGGGCTTCGGCGGTGGTCGGGCTGGGTGGTGCTGAGCCCGGTCCGGGTCGTGGCGATGAGCTTCGCCGCTGCGATCGTGGTGGGCACGGCGCTGTTGCTCCTGCCCGGAGCCGTCGAGCCCGGGAGCAGTACCGGGTTCACCGAGGCGCTGTTCACCTCGACGTCGGCGATGTGTCTGACGGGGCTGATCGTCGTGGACACCCCGGTGCACTGGTCGGGGTTCGGTCAGGTGGTCATCCTCGCCCTGATCCAGGTCGGCGGCCTGGGGATCATGACCATGGCCTCGATGGTCGGGCTGGTGCTGGCCGATCAGATCGGGCTCAAGGCCCGGATGAACACCGCGGCAGAGGCCCGTGCCTCCGAACTCGGCGACGTCCGCGACGTCGTCATCGGCGTGATCCGGCTGAGCATAGGGATCGAACTCGTCACCGCCGCCGCGCTGGCACTCCGCTTCGCCCTGGGCTACGACGAGCCCGTGCTGCGGGCCCTCTGGCTCGGGGTGTTCCACTCCATCTCGTCGTTCAACAACGCCGGGTTCGCGCTCTACAGCGACAACATGATCGGGTTCGCCACCGACCCGTGGATCTGTGTCCCCCTGATGGTCGCGGTGATCCTGGGTGGCCTTGGGTTCCCGGTCCTGTTCGAGATCGGCCGGCGGCTCCGGCGCAGGCCCCCCCGCAGCCGGTCGCGGGCGGGGTGGACGCTGCACACGCGCCTGACCGTCTCGGTGACGGCGGTGCTGCTGGCCCTCGGGTTCGGAGCTGTCCTGGCGTTGGAGTGGGCCCGCACTCTCCAGGGGTACAACGCGGCGGAGAAGGTCCTGGTGGCGGCGTTCCAGGGCGTGATGCCCCGGACCGCCGGGTTCAACAGTGTCGACTACGCCGACCTGGACGACGCGACGTTGCTCGTCACCGATGTGCTGATGTTCATCGGCGGGGGCAGCGGCGGCACCGCCGGCGGGATCAAGGTGACCACCTTCGCCCTGCTGCTGTTCATCATCATCGCCGAGGTCCGCGGCGAGCGGTCGGTGACCATTCTCGACCGTCGCGTCGACACCCGGGTGCAGCGACAGGCACTCGCGGTGGCGCTGATCGGGATCGGGCTCGTCACGACCTCGACGATCGTGCTGCTCGCCGGCACGCCGTTCGGCCTCAACGAGTTGCTCTTCGAGGTGACCTCCGCGTTCGCCACGGTGGGATTGTCCACGGGGATCACCGCCGAACTGCCCCACTGGGGGCAGTGGATACTGATACTGCTCATGTACCTCGGCCGCATCGGCCCGATCACCATGGTCAGTGCACTGGCCGCGCGACAGCGTGGCCGACGGTACGACCTTCCCGCAGAAAGGCCCCTCATTGGCTAGACGACGAGCTCCCGACGCTGTGGTGGTTCTGGGACTGGGCCGGTTCGGCAAGTCCCTGGCCCTGGAGTTGATGGCGCAGGGCGCCGAGGTCCTGGGCGTGGACTCCAGCGATGCCGTGGTGCAGAAGGTCGCACACCGTCTGACCCACGCGGTGGTGGCCGATACCACCGACGAGGAGTCACTGCGCCAGCTGTCGGTCCACCAGTTCGACCGCGCTGTCGTGGGGATGGGGTCCGATCTCGAGGCGAGCCTGCTCACCGCGTCGGTGCTCATCAACCTGGAGGTACCCAACATCTGGGCCAAAGCCACCAGCAACTCCCACGCCAAGATCCTCACCCAGATCGGCGTCCACCACGTCGTACGACCCGAGCACGACATGGGCAAACGTGTCGCCCACCTGGTGCGGGGAAGGATGATCGACTACATCGAGTTCGACGACGGCTTCGCCATGGTCAAGACGTCCGCGCCGACCTTCGCACTCGGCCAGCCGCTCGGGCAGAGCAGCATCCGCACCGACTTCGGGGTCACCGTGGTGGCCATCAAGCGTCCGGGGGAGGGGTTCACCTACGCCACGGCCGAGACGGTCCTCACCGAGGGCGACACCATCATCGTCTCGGGTCGGGTCCGAGACACCGAACGCTTTGCCGAGCTCTCATGAACCGATCATGACCCTGGACCGCACCGGGTTGTCGCGTGGCTCCTGACAGAGCAGTTCCTCCGACGGCACCGCGCTACTCCCGCGCGGCGAGCTGTCGTCGTGCCAGCTTCCGCCCCCGGATCACGCCGAGTTCGTAGGTGGCCAGCACGACCAGCCACACCGCGGTGAAGGGGATCACGAACCAGAGCATGGCAGTGCTGAACGGCTCCAAGGCGTCGTGCCCCGAAGCCTGGAGCACCACGTACGCGATGTAGGCCGCGTAGAAACCGGCGAAGAGGAACCCCTCCCAGCGCTTGATCGCCATACCGGTGAACGCGATGGGCAACAGGGCCAGTGCGACGGCCACCATGATCGGGAGGTCGAATCGGATCGCCCCCGCTGCGACCTCGATCGGAGTGATCAGGGACGTGACGCCCAGAACCGCGCCGATGTTGAACATGTTGCTGCCGACGATGTTCCCCACCGCCATGTCGCGCTCACCCCGGAACGCGGCCACCAGGCTGGTCGCGAGCTCGGGGAGTGAGGTGCCTATCGCCACCACGGTGAGGCCGATGACCAGATCGCTCATACCCCAGGCCGCCGCGAGATCGCTCGCCGCGGTGACCAGCAGTCGAGCGCCGACGACCAGCAGGAGTACGCCCAGGGCGACCATCGCGCAGCTCATGAGGGTCGAGTGCGCCCCCTTGTGTGCCCCCTCGTCCTCGTCCGCTTCAGCGTCCGCGTCTGACTCCGCGCCGGCCGTGCTCTCGGCCGTCGACCCGTCGTGCGTCGTCTCCACCGTGTCGGCGGTGCGCTTGCGGGAGATGACCACCGTCACCACCACGTACGCCACCAACCCGGCGAGCAGCAGCATGCCGTTCAGCGCACTGATCACCCCGTCCAGAGCCACCACCAACAGCACGATGGAGAACCCCACCATGATGGGAATGTCGACACGGACGATGCGGGACTTCGCGAGTAGTGGGGCGACCAACGCGGTGAGCCCCAGGATGAGCAGGATGTTCGCGATGTTGCTGCCCACCACGTTGCCGACCGCCAGCCCGGGGTGACCACTCAGGGCGGCGTCGACGCTCACCGCGAGTTCCGGGGTCGAGGTGGCGAACGCGACGACGGTCAACCCCACCACCAGTGGCGACATCCCAATGGTGACGGCCAATCTGCTCGCTCCCCGCACGAGGGACTCCCCGCCCGCGACGAGCAGGACGAAGCCGACAGCGAGCGCGCCCAGAGTCAGTGCGCTCACGACAGATCCCGCCGCGTAACGGTGGCGGACCCGGGCCCGGGACGCGGTGTGCGAGACGCTGAGAAGTCCATGGTCGTGATTATTCCGTGCTCGCGCTCCGACCGCTGCAGGGCTCGTCCAGGATCACCCGGCGGCGGCCACCGCCAGGGGCAGGACGGCCCGGGCTCCGGCAACTCGCAGGTGCCGAGCGGCCTCCGTTGCCGTCCATCCCGTTCCGTGCAGATCGGTGACCAGAAGGACCGGCCCGGTGGGGGTGGATTCCGGTCCGGACAGCGTGCCCCAGAGCTGGGCGACCCGGTAGGCGGAGTTCTGGGCGGTCACCGGGGGCAGTGCGGGGTCTCTGGTGAGCTCCCCGAGGTGGTCCATCCGGCCCATCTGCGCGAGCGCGCGGGCCAGGCTCCCCACGAGTACCGGCCGCTCGCCGGTGAGCAGGGCCACCACCCCGGTGGGTCGTTCCTCCCACCCCCAGTCGCGCAGAACCGGGACGCACGCACGGACCACCCAGTCGGGAGCCTCCTGGTCGGCCCCGGAGAGTAGTCCGCGGAGCTTCTGGCCCACCCCGAGGTCGGTCAGGCGGGCAAGAGCGCGTCCCTCGGCGGGCCCGTCGGCGATCTTTCCCTTCAACGGGACGTCGAGCCGCGCGAGACCGGTGGGCCACTGTCGGCGCGGGGGCAGGACCACCCCCGGGCGCTCCAGCGCCTCGCGTGCCCGGGTCAGGGCACCCTCGTCGACGGACGCCGCCCTCCGGTCACCCGTGCAGTTGTCGCATCGACCGCACCCGCCGGAGGCCGGGTCGAGCGTGGGGTCGTCGAGCTGCCGACGCAGGAACTCCATCCGGCACGACGCGGTCTGCTCGTAGGCGATCATCGCCTCCTGCTCCGACCGCCTGGCCCGGGCCAGCCCGGCGTAACGCTCGGCGTCGTAGTGCCACTGTCGCCCGGTGGCGATCCACCCTCCTCGCACCCGCTGGACCGCACCGTCCACGTCGAGGACCTTGAGCACCATCTCCAGCCGGGTCCTGCCCAGATCGACCGCGGGCTCGAGGGCCTGGGTCGACTGCGGCCGGTCCGGTTCCAGGGCGTCGAGGACCCGGCGGACCACGTCCTCGGGGGGGAAGGCCAGGGAGGCGAAGTGGCTCCAGATGGCCCGGTCCTCGGGCCCGGGCAGGAGCACCACCTCGGCGCGCTCGGCCGCGCGACCCGCGCGACCGATCTGCTGGTAGTAGGAGATGGGCGACGGAGGGGCCCCCAGGTGGACCACGAAGCCCAGGTCGGGTTTGTCGAATCCCATGCCCAGCGCGGACGTGGCGACCAGCGCCTTGACCTCGTTGTCCAGTAACGAGCGCTCCAGTTCCTCGCGCTCGCCGGCGTCGGTGCGGCCGGTGTAGGCGCTCACACGGTGCCCGGCGGAGGTGAGCAATCCGGCCATGTCCTCGGCCGCCGCCACGGTGAGGCTGTAGATGATCCCGCTGCCCGGCAGGGACTCCAGGTTCTCCGCCAGCCACGCCGCGCGGCGCTCCGAGTCGTCGATCGCCACGACCGACAAGCGCAGCGATTCCCGGTCCAACCCTCCGCGCAGAACGAGGGTGTCGGACGCCGCGTCGCCCGCGTCCCCGTCAGGGCCCCCGGACCCACCCGGTCGTTCGCCCACACCGAGCTGCTGTGCCACGTCGCGCACCACCCGGTCGTTGGCCGTGGCGGTGGTGGCCAGGACCGGCACGCCCTCGGGCAGGTCGGCCAGAAGCGTGCGTATCCGGCGGTAGTCGGGCCGGAAGTCGTGCCCCCAGTCCGAGACGCAGTGGGCCTCGTCGACCACCACCAGGCCGGCGTCCGCGGCCAGAGCGGGCAGCACGGTGTCGCGGAAGTCGGGGTTGTTGAGCCGTTCCGGGCTGACCAGGAGCACGTCCACCTCGCCGGCGCGGACCGAGGCGCGCACGTCGTCCCATTCCGTCATGTTGGCCGAGTTGATCGTGGCCGCGCGTACGCCCGCCCGCGCGGCGGCCTCGACCTGGTTGCGCATGAGGGCCAACAGCGGCGAGACGATCACCGTGGGCCCCGAGCCCAGCTCCCGGAGCAGTCGGGCGGCGATGAAGTACACCGCCGACTTGCCCCAGCCGGTGCGCTGCACCACGAGTGCGCGCCGCCGGTCGGCCACGAGCGAGTCGATCGCGGTCCACTGGTCCTCCCGGAGGCTCGCGTGCGGACCGGCGAGGGCGCGCAGCAGTTCGTCGGCGCGCGAGCGGAGCGCCTGACGGTCGGGTCCTGTGGTGGAGACGGCGCCGGGAGCTGAGGTCATGTCGCCCATCGTGCACCACCGGTCCGACACCCGGACGGCGTGGCCGACGTCGGGAGCGGGCGCGGGCCGGGCGCGGCCATACTGGGTGCCATGACGCAGACGTGGAAGAAGATCGTGGACGCCGATCCCGGGCACTCGCATCGCTATGCCAAGCGGTGGGACGACATGGTGGCCGAGGGCGTGGACATCGACGGCGAGGCACGGCTGATCGACGCAATGGCCCCGCGCGGTGCGCGGATCCTCGACGCGGGGTGCGGACAGGGGCGGACCGGCGCCTACCTTCACGAGCGCGGTCATCGGGTCACCGGGGTGGACCTCGATCCGCACCTGGTCGGACGGGCGCGGGAGCTGTGCCCCGGCGCCACCTGGGAGGTCGCGGACCTGGCAGGGGATGACTGGGCGACCGGCCCGTTCGACCTGGCGGTCTCCGCAGGCAACGTCCTGGCGTTCGTCGACCCCGCCGACCGTGGAGCGGTCCTGGCCAACCTCGCGGCGCGACTGGTGACACCGTCAGACGACGTCGGGGGTCGACCCGGGCGGCTGGTGGTGGGGTTCGGACTCGACCGCGGGTGGACGCGCGAGGAGTTCGACGATGACGCACGCAGGGCGGGACTCGAGCTGGAGCAGCGCTGGTCCACCTGGGACCTCCGGCCGTTCACGGAGGGCAGTGGGTTCATGGTCGCCGTGCTCGTGCGCCGATAGCCCCCCCCGGGGGGCGCCTCCGCACCTTCGCCCCGGCCCGTCTCACCGGCCCTTCAGTGGTGGAAGTGCGACCCGGGGCCCTTGCGCGGCATCGGTGAGTCGAGCTGGTCGAGGAACATCACCTCGCCGGCGAGGTCCTTGATCAGCGCGGCGGCCAGGTCGCGTCCCAGGCCGACCCGGACCACGATGCGCAGCACGGTCAGGTGCGCCAGATCGTCGGCCAGCGGATAGGCGGGCACGAGCCAGCCCTTCATCCTGAGTCGATCCGACAGGTCGTACAGGGTCCACGTCTCCGTGTACCCCTCCTTGAGCCGCCAGGCGATCACCGGAATCGTGTCGCCACGGCTCACCAACTCGAAGGGGGCGAGCGCTCCGATCTCCGAGGCCAGGAACTGGGCGACGTCGAGAGACGCCTGCTGGACACGGCGGTAACCTTCCCGCCCGAGCCGGAGGAACATGTAGTACTGC
Source organism: Dietzia sp. DQ11-38-2 (assembly GCF_014145055.1). Classification (NCBI taxonomy): domain Bacteria; kingdom Bacillati; phylum Actinomycetota; class Actinomycetes; order Mycobacteriales; family Dietziaceae; genus Dietzia; species Dietzia sp. DQ11-38-2. Next base: position 8,821 of record NZ_JAALDW010000137.1, on the reverse strand, counting down.
AGGAGGACCTGCGCCCCGGGCCGCGAGAAGTTCAGCGCCAGGGTGGGCATGTCGCCACCGAGGTAGCTGCAGTGGAAGATCATGCTCTCAGGAAGTGACTCCCTGTCGCGCCACACGATCCAGCCCACGCCCGGGTAGACGAGCCCGTACTTGTGGCCGGAGGTGTTGATGGACGCGACGCGCCCGACACGGAAATCCCACTCGAGATCGGGTTGGCAGAACGGCGCGACCATGCCGCCTGACGCGCCGTCGACGTGGATGCGGACGTCGAGACCGGTGGTCTCCTGGATCTGGTCGAGCTTCCGGGCGATCTCAGCGACCGGCTCGTAGGCACCGGTGTAGGTGACGCCCATGATGGCCACCACCCCGATGGTGTTCTCGTCGACGTACTCCTCCAGATCGTGTCCGTCGAGCATCGGGTGCTCCGCCGAGATGGGCACCCAGCGGGGCTCGACCTCGAAGTAGTTGCAGAACTTCTCCCAGCAGACCTGCACGGCGGTCGACAGGACGATGTTGGGGCTCTCTGTGGACCGACCGGCCGCCCGCCGCGCGGACTGCCAGCGTCGCTTGAGCGCGAGCCCACCCAGCATGCAGGCCTCGGACGAGCCGATCGTCGAGGTGCCGATGGACTCCCGGACGTCGGGCACGTTCCAGAGATCGGCGATCATCCTCCAGCAGCGCTCCTCGATCGCGGCGTTCTGGGGGTACTCGTCCTTGTCGATCATGTTCTTGTCGACGGTCTCGGCGTACAGGCGCCGGGCCTCGTCGTCCATCCACGTGGAGACGAACGTCGCGAGGTTGAGTCTCGCGTTGCCGTCGAGCATCGCCTCGTCGTGGACGATCTGATAGGCCGTCTCGGGAAGCGAGGGGTCCCCCGGTAGCGTGAAGCGGGGCAGCTCCGTGGCCTCGCCGGGACGCACGAAGACCGAATCGAGGGTCAGTGACTCGCCACCCTCGTCGGTGGTGTGACGCGCCGGTGTGTGACGTGCGGCAGCGTGGCGTGCAGTCGTGTGACGGGCTGTGACGTGCGAATTCTCGGCCACTGTCTCTCCTCGGATCGGGACTCGTCCCGTGGCGTCCCCTCGGGTGTCAGAGTGTGCCACCGATCGAGGGCGACCGTCGTCGACTTCTCGAGGCTCGCCCCTGACCACCCGTGGCACCACGGGTGGACCCAGAGCGACACCGCTGGGCCCGCCGTCCCAGCACACTGTGTCCATGAGCATTCAGAAGAGGTCGGCCAGCACCCGGAAATGGACCGTGGGCCGCCTTCCCGACCTGACCGGAAAGATCATCATGGTGACCGGCGCCACGAGCGGGATCGGCAAGGAGGCAGCGCGCGAGGTCGCGCGTCGCGGCGCTCACGTGGTGCTCCCCTCCATCACCCGCGCCGAGGGGGAATCGGCAGCGGCGGAGATCGGCGGGTCGACGGAGGTCCACGAGCTCGACCTGAGCCGCCTCGACGCCGTGCGCGCATTCGCGGCGGACTACACGGGCCCGATCGACGTCCTGCTGGACAACGCCGGACTCATGAGCCGGACCCGCGAAGAGACCACCGACGGCTTCGAGCTCCATCTGGGGGTCAACGTCCTCGGGCCGTTCCTGCTCACCGAACTGCTGTTGCCTCAGATCAGGGAGCGGGTCGTGATCACGTCCTCGATGGCCCACGCCGCCGGTCGCATCGACTTCACCGACCCCCACTTCCGTCGGCGCCGATACTCCATGGCGGCGGCGTACGCCCAGTCCAAACTCGGATGCATGCTCTGGGGCCTCGACCTGCAGAACCGGCTCCGCGCCGCCGGGTCGCCGGTGGACGTTCAACTCGCGCACCCCGGTTTCGCCGCCACCTCGATCCTCGATCCGACGCCGTTCCCGCCGGTCAACAGAGTTCTCAACCGCATCGGTCGAGGGATCATCCCCACCGCGGCCGACGGGGCGCGACCGCTGCTGTACGCCGCCACGGAGTCGCTCCCACCGGCGTCGTACATCGGACCGTCGGGATTCCGTCAGATCGCCGGGTCGCCGGGTCCGTGCGAGCGCTCCGCCGCCGCCGGGGATCCGGACCTCGCCCGCCGCTTCCGGGAGTTCGCCGTGCGCGAGACCGGAGTCGATCCGGTCGTCTGACTGGTCGAGTCGTCCTCCCCGGACGCATCGGTAAGCTGGTGGACATGACCACCAGCCACCTCGACGCCCCCGACCTCACCGACCAGTCCGGCGCCGATCGGCCCGCTCACGACCCGACGAGCGAGATCGTCCATGACTCGACGCGTGAAGCCGTCCACGATGCGGCCCTCCGCGCCCGGGGCGCGTCGCGGGAACTGGCCCTGCTCACCGCGGAACGCAAGAACGCGCTTCTGCTCGGCGCGGCCGACGCCCTGGTGGCGGCACAGGCTCAGGTCCTCGAGGCCAACGCCCGCGACATCGAGGAGCAGTCGGCGGAGGGCACCGGGGAGGCCATGCTGGATCGCCTCCGTCTGACCGCCGAGCGGATCGAGGGGATCGCCGGCGGGCTCCGCCAGGTAGCGGGACTGGCCGATCCGATCGGCACCGTCACCCGTGGATCGACCCGCCCCAACGGTCTGCAGCTGCGTCAGGTCCGGGTGCCGTTGGGCGTGATCGGCATGATCTATGAGGGCCGGCCCAACGTCACCGTCGACGCCTTCGGCCTGGCGTTCAAGTCGGGCAACGCGGCGTTGCTCCGCGGGTCGCGCTCGGCCCGGCACTCGAACGAGGCGCTCGTGACGGTCCTCCGTGACGTGCTGGCGCGCCACGAACTACCGGTGGAGGCGGTCCAGTTGCTGCCGTCGGCCGACCGGTCGTCGGTCACCCACCTCATCCAGGCACGCGGACTGGTCGACGTGGTGATCCCCCGCGGTGGTGCCGGACTCATCCAGGCGGTGGTGGAGAACGCGAAGGTACCGGCCATCGAGACCGGTACCGGGAACTGTCACCTCTACATCCACGGAGACGCCGACCTGGACGAGGCGATCCGGCTGCTCCTCAACGGCAAGACCCGCCGGTGCAGCGTGTGCAACGCCACCGAGACGGTGCTCCTCGACGAGGCCCTCGGCGACGCTGCGGTGGACCGCGTGGTGGGGGCGTTGCAGTCCGCCGGGGTGACCGTGCACGGGGACCGCGAGGGCCTCGTCCCCGCCGACGACGTGGACTGGGGCGAGGAGTACCTGAGTATGGACATCGCCCTCAAGGTGGTCGACGGAGTGGACGCCGCCATCGAGCACATCGCACGCTGGTCCTCGGGACACACCGAGGCGGTGGCCACCCGGAGCATCGAGGTGGCCGACACGTTCTGCGCCCGGGTCGACGCCGCCGCTGTGATGGTCAACGCCTCCACCGCGTGGACGGACGGCGAGATGTTCGGCTTCGGTGCCGAGATCGGCATCTCCACCCAGAAGTTGCACGCCCGCGGACCCATGGGCCTCGAGGAGCTCACCAGTACCAAGTGGATCGCGCACGGCAAGGGGCACGTGCGTCCCTGACGCGCGCGACCCGGGTCGACGCCCCATCACCCGCGATTCCCACCGAAAGGATCCCCCATGGACCGAGCCCGGACCGCGCAACGACCGGCCTTCCAGAGTATCGACCACGTGATCGAGTGCCTCGGCGCGCAGGGTTACCTGGCCGACCGCTCGACCGCGACGGTGGTCTACCTGGCCGATCGTCTGGGTAAGCCCCTGCTCATCGAGGGACCCGCCGGAGTGGGCAAGACCGAGCTGGCCAAGGCCGTCGCCGCGGCCACGGAGGCCGAGCTCATCCGTCTCCAGTGCTACGAGGGCGTCGATGAGGCCCGGGCCCTGTACGAGTGGAACCACGCCAAGCAGATCCTGCGCATCCAGGCCGGCCAGGGCGAGGGGTGGGACTCCACGCGGGACGACGTGTTCTCCGAGGAGTTCCTGCTGTCCCGGCCGCTGCTCACCGCCATCCGTCGTAGCGATCCCACCGTGCTGCTCGTCGACGAGGTGGACAAGGCCGACATCGAGATCGAGGGGCTGCTGCTCGAGGTGCTGAGCGACTACGCGGTGACGATCCCGGAGCTCGGGACGATCGAGGCGGTCCGCAGGCCGTTCGTGGTGCTGACCTCCAATGCCGCCCGCGAGCTCTCCGAGGCGCTCAAACGTCGTTGCCTCTACCTGCACCTGGATTTCCCGACCCCCGAGCTCGAGCGCAAGATCCTCGCCTCGCGGGTGCCGGAGCTCGACGATCGACTGGCCGAGCAACTGGTCCGGGTGGTCGGGGTACTGCGCGCCATGGCGCTCAAGAAGGTGCCGAGCGTGTCCGAGACCATCGACTGGGGCCGCACCCTGGTCGCGCTGGGCCTGGACACGATCGACGACGAGACCGTCCTGCAGACCCTCGGAGTCGTGCTCAAGCACCAGTCCGACCAACTCCGCGCAGCCGCCGAGTTGCGGCTCAACTAGCGTGCGAGGACAAGGAGGCGAGGCACGGTGACCACGCGTTCTCCCGGCGGGTTGTCCGGCCACCTGGTCGACTTCGTCGACGCCCTGCGCCGCAAAGGGATCCCCGTGGGACCTAGTGAGGCGGTCGACGCCGCGGCGGCGATGGTCCACATCGACCTGCTCGACCGTGCAGCGCTCAGGGAGGCGCTCGCGGCGACGATCCTGCACAAGCCCACCCACCGCGGTGTGTTCGACCAGATCTTCGACCTGTGGTTCCCCGCCGCGATCGGCGCGCACTCCCCGGCGGACGGCGTGGCGGTCGAGGTGGAGATCCCGACGGACGACGACGGCACGGTGGACCCCGACGCTCTGAACGAGCTCATCGCCTCGCTGCTGCTCGAGAACACCGAGGAGTCGCGCGCCAAGGCCCGCGCGTTGGCCGAACTCCTGGTGGAGCAGCTCGGCTCCTACGATTCGGTCAATGGTCCGCGCTACTCCGCCTACCAGGCTCTCAGTCCCCTCGACACCGGCGCGATCATGCAGAAGATCCTCGACGGTCTGATGGGGGCGGACCCGTTCGACCCGGACGGTTCCAAGCGGCACGCCGAGAAGTCCGCGGCCGCCAGTTCGGCGGCGGACATGGTGCGGGGTTTCCTCCGCGAGGTCGCCGACGAGACCCGGCGCCGCACCGCGGAGACGGTGGGGCGCGACCGGGTGGCCGACTACGCGGTGGGCCCCGCGGCGGAACAGGTGGACTTCCTGCGGGCCAACGACCAGGACCTGCAGGTCCTGCGGCGACGCGTGGGACCTCTCGCCCGGCAGCTCGGCAGTCGCCTGGCCGCCCGTCGTCGTCGTCACCGCCAGGGTGCGATCGACATGCGCAAGACGATGCGCCGGTCCATGTCCACCGGCGGGGTGCCGGTGGAACTGGTCCTGCGCAAGCCCCGGCCGGCGAGGCCGGAGCTGGTGGTGTTGTGCGACGTGTCCGGTTCGGTGGCCGGGTTCAGTCATTTCACGCTCCAACTGGTGCACTCGCTGCGCGAGCAGTTCTCCCGCGTGCGGGTCTTCGCCTTCGTCGACACCACCGACGAGGTCACCTCGTTCTTCGAGACCGGATCGGACCTGGGATCGGCGATGAGCCGCATGGTGCGCGAGGCCCGGATCATCACCTACGACGGGCACTCCGACTACGGTCACGCGCTCGAGGGGTTCGCCGACCGCTACGCCCACACCCTGACCCGTACGGGTTCGCTGCTCATCCTGGGCGACGGGCGCAACAACTACCGCGACCCCTCCGTGGACGCTCTCGAGTTCGTCAGCGAGCGGGTCGGACACACCCACTGGCTCAACCCCGAGCCCAGGAAGCAGTGGGGCACGGGCGACTCGGCCGCCCGCCTGTACTCCCAGTACGTACCCATGCACGAGTGTCGCAACGTCGAGCAACTCACGGCGGTCGTCGCGGGTCTGCTGCCCGTGTGACCGCGCGGGCACGCGAGGGAGCGGAACGTGGTGCCGGACCGATAGACTCGGCGACCATGACCACGACGGGGGCCGCCGCGGGCGTCGGACGCCGCATCGGAGTGATGGGCGGGACCTTCGATCCGATCCATCACGGTCACCTGGTGGCGGCCAGCGAGGTCGCCCACCGCTTCGGCCTCGACGACGTGGTCTTCGTCCCCACCGGAGAGCCGTGGCAGAAGCGGGGGCGTTCCGTCTCACCCGCCGAGGACCGGTATCTCATGACCGTCATCGCCACGGCCTCCAATCCCCGGTTCTCCGTGAGTCGCGTGGACATCGACCGCCGGGGTCCCACGTTCACCGTCGACACCCTCAGGGACCTCCTGCGGCAGAACCCCGGGGTCGAGATCTTCTTCATCACCGGTGCGGACGCACTGGAGAAGATCCTGACCTGGCGCGGCTGGGAGGAGATGTTCGAGCTGGCCACGTTCGTCGGGGTCTCACGCCCCGGTTTCGAGTTGTCCGACACCCATCTGACGGAGATCGGTGACGGGCGCGTGCACCTGCTCGAGATCCCCGCGCTGGCCATCTCCTCGACCGAGTGCCGCAGGCGCGCGGCCGAGGACGCACCGGTCTGGTACCTCGTGCCGGACGGTGTCGTCCAGTACATCGCCAAACGCAACCTGTACCGTCCCGAGGGCTCCACCAGGCTCGACGGGACCCCCGCCGCGACGGCTCCGGCGCACCGCGAGCTCGTCCGCACCGACAACCACACCGAGGAGAACCACCAGTGACCGCTAGCCCCGAGGCCCTGGAGATGGCGGGCATCGCCGCCCGCGCCGCAGACGAGAAACTGGCCACGGACGTCGTCGTGCTCGACGTCTCCGGTCAGCTCATCATCACCGACTGCTTCGTCCTGGCCTCGGCCGACACCGAACGTCAGGTCAACGCGGTGGTCGACGAGATCGAGGACAAGCTCCGAGAGGCGGGGCACAAGCCGCTGCGTCGGGAGGGCACGCGGGAGGGGCGCTGGGCGCTGCTCGATTACAACGAGGTGGTCGTGCACGTCCAGCACGTCGACGAACGCGACTACTACTCGCTCGACCGGCTCTGGAAGGACTGCCCGGTCGTGGAGATCGAGGGAGTGGAGACCTCCGGCCGGCCCGAGTCCGCCACCAGTGGCGCCGACGACTCGCTCGCGCCGGAGGAGCCGCAGCGGGATCAGGGGCTCTGACACCCTCGTGACCCGTCGTCTCATCCTGCTGCGTCACGGTCAGACGCACTACAACGCCTCGTTGCGCATGCAGGGCCAGTTGGACACCGAACTCAGTGAACTCGGAGTCCAACAGGCCCACGCAGTGGGCCGCGCGTTGGCGCACCGTCGGCCGTGGACGATCCTGTCCTCGGATCTGCAGCGGGCGCACGAGACGGCGCTGGCACTGGCATCGGAGGTCGGACTCGAGGTCCGGACCGACCCGCGCCTGCGGGAGACCCATCTGGGCACTTGGCAGGGGATGAGCCATTCGGAGGTCGACGAGCAGTGGCCCGAGGCCCGGATGCGGTGGCGCAGCACACCGCGGTGGTCCCCGCCCGAGGGGGAGAGCCGCCTCGACGTGGCCCGCCGCACCCGAGAGGTGGTCGACGAGCTCGTGGACGCCTCGCCCGGGTGGAACGAGCACCCGGCGGTGCTCGTGGCCCACGGGGGCGCGATCGCCGCCCTCACCGCCGCCCTCATCGAGTTGCCGGTCGAGCAGTACCCGATCTTCAACGGTCTCGGGAACACCTGCTGGGTGCAGCTCTCGGCGCATCCGCGCCCCGGGCCCTCCTGGAGTGGACAGACCGCGGAGCCGGAGATCGGGCCCACGACCGACGGCGCGCGCGAGGTGCTCTGGCGCCTCGACCAGTGGAACGCCGGTCTCACGCCCCCGGTGGCGACGACATGAGCGTCCGGCTGGTCACCGACTCGAGCGCGGACATCCCCGAGGAGTGGGTCCGCGAGTTCGGCATCACCGTCGTGGGCCTTCACGTGGTCGAGGAGGGCGACAGGGCGGTCTCGACGGCCGCGGTCACCCCGGACGAGCTGACCGCGATCTACCAGGAACTCTTGGACGAGCCGGACTGCACGGGCATCGTCTCCGTCCATCTGTCGCGTGAACTCTCTCGCACGTGGGAGTCCGCCGCCGATGCCGCCACGAGGTTCGGTGGCCGGGTCCTGGTCTCGGACTCCCGGTGTGCGGGGATGGCGTTCGGTGCCGCGGTCGCCCAGTGTGCCTGGGCGGCGAACAACGGTCTGGGACTGTCCGGAACCTATGAGCTCGCCGAACGTCTCTGCCGGGGAGCGTCCACCTTCGCCGCCCTGGAATCCCTGGAGAGCCTGCGCCGGGGTGGCCGCATCAGTGCCCTCGCGGCGATCTTCGGCAGCGCGCTGGCGATGCGCCCGATCATCGTGTTGCGTGGTGGTTCTGTCGACCTCGCCGCCAAGGCCAGGACCACGACCAAGGCCCACGAGAAGTTGCGCGCGCTGCTTCGCGACGAGATCAGTCGAGGCGACGTCCTGGTGGTGGTCCACCATCACGAGGCACCGGATCGGGCCCGGGAGATGGCCACCGAGATCCGCAAGGAGACCCCGTTCCCCGAGCGGGTCCTCGTCGTCGAGTTCGATGAGGTCCTGGCCTGGCACCTGGGGCCCGGGACCGTGGGCGTCTCGGTGACGGACCTCGTCGACACCGCATTCCCCATCCCCGCAGTCGCTCCACAGGACGGCACCTGAGGGACCTCTCCGGGGCCCGGCCGGGGAGCGCGCCGGTCTAGTTTCGGCCCATGTTCCCCGACACCCGGACTCGTCCCGCGGACTCCGACGACCCCGCCCGCGAGGCCGCGCTGCGCAGGCTCGCGAGTGTGACGGCCCTGGCGGAGCGGGCGTCCGTGCCCTGGGCGGACGCGGAGGCGGA
>NZ_JAALDW010000136.1:0-1800 GCF_014145055.1 Dietzia sp. DQ11-38-2 | reverse complement strand
TGTACGAGCCGTCCGGATCCGGGCCGGCCGTAGCGGGGGAGTGGTCCGATGTCGTATGGCTGGGATGACGGGTCCGACGGACCGCGCGAGAGGTGGGGGCAGCAGGGTTATCGGCCTGAACCGCGGCGCTCCGTGTCGGGCGCGGTGATCGCCCTGGTCGCGATCCTGGCGGTCCTGGGTCTGGTCCTCCTCGGCGCGCTCGCCTACCTGCTCCTCCGACCCGGGGGGATGACAGGGGAGACCTCCGGTCGTGCCTTGACGACCTCCTCGACGTCCTCGACCCCTTTGTCCGACTCCGCGCTCCCACCCGTGACCGAGACGGCGTACGCCACTCCGACCGAGCGCGAGACCGTCACGGTCACCCGGCCCGCGCCGGGCGCCCGGGCTCCGCAGGGGTCCTCGGGATACCCGACGGGAGCCGACGCCTCGGGGTGGACCGACAACCGGCAGGCCCGCTGCAACGCCGGCGACCCGGCCGTGATGATCGGCCGGACCACCCAGGCGGCGTTCTCGATCTGCGTCAATCCCGACAACGGTCGGTACTACTACCGCGGGTCGTCGGGTGGCGCGGGCGTCGAGGTGGACGACCCGGTGGTGGCCGGGGGTTACGCGTGGGTGTCCAACAACGACGTCGTCTACTCGATCGATGCCGGTGGGATGGAGATCTACGAGGGCGGTGTCCTGCTCTCCTCCCAGCCGATGGTGGAGTTCTGGGCCGGGTGAGGTGGCCGGGTCGACGGCCCGCGGCGGATACGCTGGGGGTCAGGTCCCGCACCCGTCGCGACCTCGAACAGTGAGGTGAGCGCCAGTGAGTCAGCTCGTGTCCTTCTACGAGACCGCGCCGGTCACCGACAGGCGCGGGCTGCTCACCGACGTCATCCAGCGGCCCATGCAGGTCAGGTCGGGATATGACGTGGTCGAGGGCGAGGTGGTCCCGCGGGTGGTCTACGTGCAGGCGCCCATAGAGGGCCGCCCGCTGCTGGTGCCGTTCGGCCAGTACGACGCGTGGAGCCTGCGGCAGCGCTTCGAGGAAGCCTTGAGAGTGATGAACACCCTGGGAGCCTGCGAGATCGAGTGCGCCACCTACAGCGCCCGCCGCAACGCCGTCGCCGCGCGCGTGGGGGTGGGCCCGATGGCCGGGTGGGGCAAGGTGACCCGCACCCAGAGCACGGACTTCGACTACTCCTTCTCGGGTTCGGGGGCCTCGCCGCGCGACCCCGGGCCGATCCGCTGGACCAACATCCCCGGACTGGACGCCGCCAAGCAGTCGGTGCTGCTCAACGGCGGCCGGCGCGTGGAGATCACGATCGAGTCCGAGTCCGAGTTCGCCGCGGACTCGGACCTCGCCCGGCGCCTCAAGTCCGCCGGGCTGGTGCTCGGACTCGAGGGGCGCACCCAGGCCAAGACCCTGCTGCGGATCAAGGCCGAGTTCCCGGCGGTGTGACCGCTCTCCCGCCGTCCGCCGGCGCCAGGGCCGCGACGTCGTCCACCGCCCGGCGGAGCTCCCGCGAGGCCGCGCAGTCCCCGAGGCGTCGGGCGACCGCATCCGAGATCGACCGGTAGAACCACAGCTTCTCCTGCGGACCGGCGTTGAAGAGCCCCCACATGTCGTCACCCAGTCGCTCGTGGGCGGCGACCATCGAGCGCAGATTGTGGATCTTGTCCGCCGCCGAGATGAGCAGGCACTCCTCGGAGTCCTCCGCGAGCGCGGCGAGGTACCCCTCCTTGCGTACCCGCCAGGGCGGGGTCGTCTCACCCGCGGTCTTCTCCTCCGAGACGCCGCGGACGAGCTCGGTGACC
>NZ_JAALDW010000013.1:0-4560 GCF_014145055.1 Dietzia sp. DQ11-38-2 | reverse complement strand
GGCCCGACCCCGCCGGTCGCGGGATCGGGCCCTTCGCACCACCCGTGCCGGCCTCGCCGGACTACGGCGTCGTCACTCCTGGCGACGGTGGTTGCCGCGCGGACCGGACTCGACGCCGGCCTTGACCGCCTCGCACAGCCCGGGGTCCACAGCGGCCCAGTAGGCGTAGACGCGCTCGAGGAGCTCGGTCTCCGACGGGTCGATCTTGCTCACGTGGCCGGCGATGTTGCCCGCCAGACGACCGCGGGCGGCGTCGTCGAGGACCTCGCGGTAGAGCGTCGTCGCCTGCGCCTGATCGGTGTCGTCGGAGTGCGGCGAGACGTCCCCACGGTAGATCTCGGAGCCCTTGGTGTCCCAGTCACCGAAGTCGAAGGCCTGGGCCTTGTCCGCGGCGGGGCCGTCGAGGGTGTTGGGGGCGTACTCGGCCTGCGCCGGGTGCGGGAACTCGTACTGCATGGAGCCCTCCTTGGAGTAGGAGTTCACCGGCGAGAGCGGGCGGTTGACCGGAATCTGCTGGTAGTTGGCGCCGATGCGGTAGCGCTGGATGTCCGGGTACGCGAAGACGCGGCCGAGCAGCATCTTGTCCGGCGAGAAGCCGATGCCCTTGACGATGTTGGTCGGCGCGAACGCGGCCTGCTCGATCTGGGCGTGGTGGTTCTGCGGGTTCCGGTTCAGCGTCATGGTGCCGATCTTGCGCAGCGGGTAGTCCTTCTGCGACCAGACCTTGGTGAGGTCGAACGGGTTGAAGCGGTAGGTCGCCGCCTCGTCGACCGGCATCACCTGGACGTGCAGGTCCCACGACGGGAACTCGCCCTTGCTGATGGACTCGTAGAGGTCCTGGCGGTGGTAGTCGGCGTTCTCCCCGGCGAGCTTGTCGGCCTCGGCCTGGGTGAGGAAGTCGATGCCCTGGTTGGTCTTGAAGTGGAACTTGACCCAGTGCCGCACGCCTTCGGCGTTGATGAACTGGTAGGTGTGCGAGCCGAAGCCGTCCATGTGGCGCCAGGTGGCGGGGATGCCGCGGTCGCCCATGAGCCAGGTGACCTGGTGGGTCGACTCGGGGCTGAGGGTCCAGAAGTCCCACTGCATGGCGTGGTTGCGCAGGCCGGAGGCGTTCTTGCGGCGCTGCGAGTGAATGAAGTCCGGGAACTTGAGGGCGTCGCGGACGAAGAAGACCGGCGTGTTGTTGCCGACCATGTCGTAGTTGCCCTCGTCGGTGTAGAACTTCAGCGCGAAACCGCGCGGGTCGCGCCAGGTGTCCGGGCTGCCCTTCTCGCCGGCGACGGTGGAGAAGCGGGCGAGCATCGGGGTGGTCACGCCCTTCTGGAACAGCCCGGCGCAGGTGATGTCCGAGACGTCCTCGGTGGTGACGAACTCGCCGAAGGCGCCGGAGCCCTTGGCGTGCGGCAGCCGCTCCGGGACGTTCTCGCGGTTGAAGTGGGCGAGCTTCTCGATCAGGTAGAAGTCGTGGATCGGCTGCGGACCCAACTCACCGAGCCGGGCGCTGAACTCATCGCTCGGAACCGGCTGTCCGCTGTCGGTGGTGGTGGCGGAGTTGGGCTGGAAGTCGCGTACGCCGCGGTCGGCGGGATGCGTGGTCACGTCTGATGCTCCTCGAGGTGGTGGGGTGATGGGCGGTGTGGTCTAGGTCTCAATCTTCACCGAGACGGGCGCCGCCCGCCTGACATTCGGGACATGTGCCCCAGTAGTTGACCTCGGCCTCGTCGATCAGGAAGCCGTGATCGTGGTCCGCCTGCAGGCAGGGTGCGTGCCCTACCGCGCATTCGACATCCTCGATCCGGCCACACTGCCGGCACACGAGGTGGTGATGGTTGTCCCCGGTGCGACGCTCGTACCGCGCCGGCGAACCGGCCGGTTCGATGCGTCGCATGAGGCCGACATCGGTACACACACGCAGCGCGTCGTAGACGGTCTGTGTGGAGACCGCGCCCAGCCGCTCCCGGACCAGTACCGCGACGTCTTCCGCCGCGATGTGGGGACGACTGTCGACGACGGCGAGGACCGCCAGCCGGGGAGAGGTGACCCTCAGCCCGGCCGACCGGAGCTGCGCTCCCGGATCCTGCACGTCCGTCGTCATGGTGTCCACTGTAGCCAACTAATTGGAACTAGTCCAGAAAAGGACTGGTTCCGCTTTGGTAACGATGCCGATCGGCGGGCATCGACTCTCGTTTCCGCCCCCGCGCCCGCCGACTAGGCTGATCCACGACGCCGAACCCGCAGGAGGACGCCATGACGGAGACCGCCACCGGACCGGTCGTGTGCGGCTACGACGGGTCGCGGGATGCCCGCCGGGCCGTGTCCTGGGCCGCGACCTGGGCACGTGACCATCACACGACTCTCGAGGTGATCTCCGCCGACCGCGCCGTCGGTCGGGTCGTCGCCTTCGACGAGACCGCCCGCGCGAACGTCGAGGGCGCCATGCGGGACCAACTGGCCGACCTCGTCGGACAGGTCCCCACGACCTACCGCGTCGTGGCCGACAGTCCCGTCGGCGCGCTCGTCGAGACCACGGGGTATGCCTCGGCGATCGTGGTGGGCAGCCGCGGCCTGACGGCCCGCGAGGACTTCGCCATGGGATCCACCTCGGCCGGGGTGGTCGAACACGCCAGGTGCCCCGTCCTCGTGATCACCCCGCGCACGCCGGAGGGCCACGACAGCGGCCCGGTGGTGCTGGCCGCCGACGGGTCCGAGGCCGGGGACCCGGCCGCGGCGTTCGCCTTCGCCGAGGCCGAACGCCGTGGCACCACTCTGCGTGTCGTCCACTCCGTCGAGGCCCCCCGCCTGCCGGGCGCGTCGCTGTTCGACCTCGATCAGCTCGCGGAGGATGTCCTCGCCGAGGACGAGAAGGCCGTCACCGACGCCCTCGCCCCACATGAGGCCCGCCATCCGGGAGTGCCCGTCGACCTGGTCCTCGTCGTCGGTGAACCCGCCACGACCATCGCCACCGAGGCCTCGGGGGCCGCACTCCTGGTGACCGGGTCACGCGGGCACGGCGGGTTCGCCGGACTGTTGCTGGGATCGGTCAGTCGACGCCTGCTCCAGACCGCGCCGTGCGCTGTCGCCGTGGTCCGCCCCACCGACTGAGTCACCGCGAGCCCTCGGTCGTCGGCCCGATCCGGAGCATCCGGGTGAGGGTGGGTTGCCACATCACTCCTGCCCCGTCGCCGCGGGAGACGATGGTCCCGGTGAGCTCCATCGGCTCGTCCAGCGGGGCCACGCCGACGAAGGAACGGGCCACCTCCACGCCGGTCTCCACATCCGTCGAGGTCACGTCCACCGGACCGAACTTCTGCGCCAGCCCCTGATCCAGGGCGGGATGCACCCCCGAGGGGCCGTATGCCAGGGCGTGAATCTGCCCGTCACCCGTGGTGAGCTTGGGCAACGAGGCGGTGCGTGCGAGTGAGGTCCATGCCCGTGAGCAGGCACCCCCCACTCCCCCGGCCCCGTCGCTCCGCACGTCGATGCGGGTCATTCCCCCCGTGTACGGGGCGGACGCGGGCACGGCCGGGCCGTCGACGGCGAACGGCGGGTACTCGTACCCGTACGTGTTGACCAGCACCAACGCATCGCCGACCGCGATGATTGAGTTCTCCGTGGCCGCCGGCCCCTCGATCACCACACCGTCCGGGGCGGCGGAGGCCGGTGCGAGTGACGTGGCGAACGCCGGCATCCTGCACACCTGCGAACCGTCGCCGCGACGCAGGACGATCAGATCGGGATGCTCGGCGTCATCGGTGATCGCCACCAGCGAGTCACCCGGGCCGAAGTAGGTGGGCGTGGTTCCGGAACCGTGAGCCAGCAGGCCGGGCTTGCGTGCCGGGCCCACCTCGTAGCCGTGCCGCCACCGCACCTGCGGGCTCCCGTCGGGCGCCGCGTCGACCTCGTAGAGCGCACGGGTCGTGATCACCGAGGCGCCACCCGGCCGGACGGTCAGCCCGTTGGTGATCCTCTCCCCTGCCGGCAGGGCGAGGGTGCGCACGGTGTCGTCGTCGCCGGGGAGAACGGTTCCCACCACCCCGCCCGAGGTCGCGAACCAGATCCGTCCGTCGAAGGCGGGGATCAGGCCGGTCACCGCGTCCCCGTCCGGGACGCCCGCCGAGAGGTCGGCCAGGACCTCGACCGACATCCGCCAGGTTCCGTCCGGGTCGCGATGGTGCCCGACGGCGAGGAGCCTGCGGTTGCCGTCGGCCACCACCACCCGGTCGCGCTCGTCGAGGTAGCCGTACACCCCACCGAGCAGTGCGCCCTTGGCCAACTGCACCTCCGCCAGCACCGCCGCGGTCTCGGGGTGGAAGAGCTTCACCGTCGGCGCGAGCGGGGTCGGCGGATGGAGTCCCACGTACGAGGTGCACAGGGCGACGGGCATGCCGTCGGTCCCGACGAAGACGGTGGAACACGTGGCCCCGGTCAGGGCGCCCACGACGGCGGGGTTCGCTCCCGGCCCGCGACCGGGCATCGTGTCGGTGGACGCCACGTCCCCGTGGACCGTGGAGGTACCGGCGGGGCCCAGCCCGGGCGGTGCGGCCGACTGGGCGGTGGACG
>NZ_JAALDW010000135.1:0-2154 GCF_014145055.1 Dietzia sp. DQ11-38-2 | reverse complement strand
GCGGGGGAGCGCGTCGGAGACGAACGAGGCGCCGATCACCAGTAGGACCAGCAGGGTGAGCAGGTGCTCGGTGTACTCCACGAACTCGTGGAAGTGCTCGTGCCGCTCGTCGTCGCGCTCGGACGCGCGGACCCCGAGGGCCGCGCAGAACACGGCGAGGAATCCCCAGCCGCCCACCAGCTCCCCCACGCCGTAGGCGAGCAGGAGCGTGGCCACGGCGGCGGCGGGCTCGGCGAACCCCACGAGCCGGTGCTCGCCCACGCGCACCCGGTAGACCGCCGCCCCGATCAACCGGCCCAGGAGGTAACCCACCACCGCGCCGATGAGCGTCTTGGCCACCAGATCCCACGCCACCCAGCCCAGGAGCCACTGGCCGGGATCGCCCTTGGTCGCCAGGTAGATCGCGAGGTAGACGAAGGGGAACGCCAGGGCGTCGTTGAGCCCGGCCTCGGAGGTGAGGGCGAAGCGGGCCTCGTCGTGCTCGTCGTCGACCTCCTCCCCGGAACTCGGACCCTCCACCTGCACGTCGGAGGCGAGGACCGGGTCGGTGGGGGCGAGCACCGCTCCCAGCAGCACGGCGACCGCGGGGGTCAGCCCCAGCACCCACCACCCCAGCACCGCGACCCCCGCGATGGACAGGGGCATGCCGATCGCCAGCAGCCGCCACGTGGTGGTCCACCCGCGCAGGCTCAGCGGGCGGTCCAGCGCCAGGCCCACGCCGAAGAGCGCCACGATCACCGTCACCTCGGCCATCCGCTCGGCCAGCTCCGCATGCTCGATCACGTCGACGAGCTGCGACTCGGTGGGCATTAGCCACCCGACCAGCATCCCCACGCCCACCACCACGATCGGCGCGGACAGGACCCGCTCGCGGAGCAGGCGCGGAAGGAACGACCCGATGAGCAGGGCCGCGCCGATGACCGCGAACATCAGGTCGGTATTGGGCACGCAGTGAGTGTGGGCGCCCTCAGGTCACCTGCGCCACCGATGGGAACCGCTGGGGTGAGCGTGGCGGTCGACAGCGGTCCCGGCGAACGACGACGGGCCGGACTCCCTGGTGGGAATCCGGCCCATCGTGGCTGGTGCGATCACGCTGGTGCGATCACGCTGGTTCGATCAGGCCGTGGCGTCCCGCGCGGCGCCCTTTTCGGTGGCGTCGTTCGCGGTGGGCAGTTCGCCGGAGGCGTTCTCCAGGTGGGCGCGGATGAACCACTGGAACTTCTCGAGCTCGGCGGTCTGGCCGATGAGGATGTCCTCGGTGACGGGGTCGACGTCACCGGCCACGGCGATGGCCTTGCGGTGGTCGCCGATCATCCCGTCGTACACCTTGTCCAGCGCGCCGAGGTGCGCCTGCGCGGTGTCGCGGCCGAGCGAGTAGTCGTCCCACGAGCGGTGGTCGGCGTTGGCGCCGATCGTGCCCACGGGCGAGCCGCCGAGGGTGGCGATGCGCTCGGCCAGCACGTCGGCGTAGCCGCGCACCAGCTCGACCTGCGGGTCGAGCATCTCGTGGACCGCGATGAAGTTGGGGCCCACCACGTTCCAGTGCACGTGCTTGAGGGTCAGGTGCAGGTCGTTGCACGCGGTGAGTCGCTTCTGGAGGGTGTCGGCGAGGGTGGCGGAGTCGTCGGTGGACAGTCCGGGAACGGTGAATTCAGGCATGCTTCGAACTTAGCGCCGCCGCCAATGACGTGCGACCGTAGTGCTGGACGCGCAGGTCAGACCACGTGAGACCGGTCGTCAGCCCTCACCGACGGCGACCGGAACCGGCAGACCCTCACCGGTCCCGCCGGCGCACCCCGCGGTAGATCACCTGGTGCGTGATGAGCCGTTGGAGCAGCACATCGGATGCCGGCGCGGGGACGCGAACACCGCGGCCGGGTGGGGTGAAGACGATGAGTCCGTCTCGCAGCGGGCCGAGCACCGAGCCCCACCGGCGCCTGGGCGGTCGGTAGTCGCGTAGTGGCGTGCCGCGCAGGTGCCCGCGGATGTTGCGCGCGACCAGAATGTGGCCTCGGTTGCGGGCGGAGGTGCGCAGCGGGTCGGTGGCGGCCACGTCGCCGACAGCGAAGACATCGCTGTGCCCCGACACCTGTAGCGTCGGCTCGACGCGGACGAAGCCGCGGTCGTCGAGCATGGCCGCGGGCAGCCACGAGG
>NZ_JAALDW010000134.1:0-2783 GCF_014145055.1 Dietzia sp. DQ11-38-2 | reverse complement strand
GGGCCGGCCGCGGGGGAGACCGGCAGGAGCACCTGCGCCCCCGCCAGGGCGAGCGCCTCGGGTAGGCCCGCTCCGCCGGCCTCGTCGTCGTCGGGAACGAACGCGCAGACCACCATCCCCTCCGTCATCAGGGAGGCAAGATGGTCGCGGATCGCCCGGTCCCGGTCCGTCCGCACCGATGTGGGCACCGCGGCGCGGCGCGCACGCACCGCGCGGCGTACCGCGGACTTGTCCGGTGTCATCACCCCAGTGTGCCGTCACCGTGCGGCCTCCATGCCGCCGGTGGTCCGGAGGTCGGGGCGGGGTGCTCCGTCTATGGTGTACGGCATGACGTCCACCACCTCGCCCGACTCGCAGTTCCGCACCGCGGTCGTCCCGGCCGCCGGCCTCGGGACCCGGTTCCTGCCCGCCACCAAGACCGTTCCCAAGGAGCTGCTGCCCGTGGTGGACACCCCGGGGATCGAGCTCATCGCGGAGGAGGCGACCGAGGCGGGGGCGGGCCGGCTCGCGATAGTGACCTCCGAGCGCAAGGTCGGGGTGATGGCGCACTTCTCCGAGGACCAGGTTCTCGAGGACACGCTGTCGGACCGGGGCAAGGACGTCCTGCTGCATAAGGTCCAGCGGGCCCCCGGGCTCATCGAGGTGGTGGACGTCCGCCAGGACGAGCCGCTGGGCCTGGGGCACGCGGTCGCTCAGGTGGAATCGGTGCTCGGGGACGAGGAGCAGGCCGTCGCCGTGCTCCTGCCGGACGACCTGGTGCTGCCGTTCGGGATCCTGGGCCGGATGTCGCAGGTCCGCGCGGAGCGGGGCGGCAGCGTCCTCTGCGCGTTCGAGGTGAGCCCGGAGGAGGTCTCTTCGTACGGGGTGTTCGAGGTGTCCGACACGGATGACCCGGCGGTCAAGCAGGTCCGCGGCATGGTCGAGAAGCCGGCCGTCGAGGACGCGCCGTCCAACCTCGCGGCGGCCGGGCGGTATGTGCTCGACCGCGCGATCTTCGACGCGCTCCGGCGCATCGAGCCGGGCGCCGGCGGGGAACTGCAGCTCACCGACGCGATCGACCTGTTGATCAACGAGGGCCACCCGGTCCACGTGGTGGTCCACGACGGCACCAGGCACGACCTCGGCAATCCCGGCGGGTACATCAAGGCCTGCGTGGACTTCGCCCTGGACAACCCGGCCTACGCCGACGAGCTCCGCGAGTGGCTCGCCGGGCGGCTCGACCACTGAGGCCGGGCGCCGTCACGGAATGGCGTCACGGGATGGCGCCACGCGGGCGCTACCCTCTCCCACAAGGACCCGGCGGTCGGTCCGCCACGCCTGGCGTGACACCGCCGCACGGTCAGCGACTTTCGTACGGGAAGGGGACACCTGGTGCGCTCCGTCGAGGAACAGCTCGCACTGGTGACGGCGGCCGCGGTCGCCCCGAGACCGGTGCGCGTGTCGATCTCGGAGGCGCAGGGGCTGTTGTGTGCCGAAGAGGTCGTGGCCGAGCGCCCGCTGCCCTCCTTCGACCAGTCCGCGATCGACGGGTACGCGGTCCGCAGTGTCGACATCCGGGTCGGTGGCCCGACCGACGACCCGGGTGAGAAGTCCGCCGGGCCGGCCGGTCTGCCCGTCGTCGGGAGGATCACCGCGGGATCCCGGCAGCCGACCCGGCTCCAACCCGGCCAGGTCGTCCGCGTGGACACCGGCGCGCCCCTGCCGACCCTGGCTGACGCGGTCCTCCCGGTCGGCTGGGCCGTCGCCGAGGGCCAGCGCATCAGCCCCACCCGCACCGTCGCCAGCGGCGAGTACGTCCGTCGCGTGGGCGACGACGTCCAACCGGGCGATGTCGCGGTGCGCGCGGGGGCCATCATCGGGCCGGCCCAGGTCGGCCTGCTCGCGTCCGTGGGGCGGTCCAAGGTGCTCGTGCACCCCAAGCCCCGCATGTCCGTGATCTCGGTCGGCGACGAACTGCTCGACGTCGACGCCAGCCCCGGCACCGGCCAGGTCTACGACGTCAACTCCTACGCCCTGACCGCGGCGGGCCGTGACGCCGGGGCCGACGTGCACCGGGTGGGTATCGCCAGTACCGAACCCTCGAGGCTGCGCGAGGTCCTGGAGGGGCAGCTTGTGCGCAGTGAACTCGTGGTGGTCTCCGGCGCGGCCGGCGGTGAGGCCACCACGAGGATCCGGCAGGTCATGGAGGAGCTCGGGCAGATCGAGGTCAACCGCGTGGCCATGCATCCCGGATCGGTCCAGGGGTTCGGGCGACTGGGTCGTGACGAGGTCCCCACATTCCTCCTGCCGTCGAACCCGGTGAGCGCCCTCGTCGTCTTCGAGATCATGGTCCGGCCACTGATCCGCATCGCGTTGGGCAAGCGGCAGCCCATGCGCCGGACGGTCCGCGCCCGCACCGTCGCCCCCATCTCCTCGGTGGAGGGCAGGCGCGGTTACCTGCGCGGACAGCTCATGCGAGACACCGACACCGGTGAGTACCTGGTGCGGGCGCTCGGCGGCGCGCAGGGATCCTCCACCCACCTGCTCGCCTCGCTCGCGGAGGCGAACTGCCTCGTGGTGATCGACCCCGACGTCTCCGCCGTCCGGACCGGTGACGAGGTGGACGTGATGTTCCTCGCCCAACGCGGCTGAGCCGATCCGGGTCCGAGACCATGTGGAACGTCGTCGCGACCGATGCGACCGCCCACCCCGGGTGGCCGCTCGAGGCCGGACCCCTCCGGGTCCGCGCCGGCGTGGTCACGCTCCGACCGGTGCGGCGTCGCGACGCGCGCGACTGGTCCGCG
>NZ_JAALDW010000133.1:0-5570 GCF_014145055.1 Dietzia sp. DQ11-38-2 | reverse complement strand
CTCGGGTGCGGCGGGGTGTGGCCACCACCACGGTACCAAGCATCTGCTTGGTCGACCCTCCGCGCTCAGTACCTGAGCGCGCCCCGGTCGAACGGGACCTGGACGCCCGAGACGGACCGGGACCCGTCCCCGGCCAGGAACGACACCACGTCGGAGACCTCCTCCGGCGGCATGAAGTCGGCCAGGGTGCTGGCGCCGTCCGCGAGAACGTTTTTCAGTGGCATCGGCGAGAAGCTGTGCAGATACGAGGGGAACCGGCCGAAGATCTCCGCCATCCCGTCGGGGTCGATCATCGGCGTGTCCACGGAATAGGGATGGATCGAGTTGACGCGGATGCCGAATTCCCCCACCTCGAGGGCGAGCGAGTTGGTCAGCGCCACGAGCCCGGCCTTGGAGGCCGAGTAGTGTCCGTTGCCCGGCGTCGCCTTGAGTCCCGCCGACGAGCTGACGATGATGATCGACCCGCCGTTGCCCGCCTCGATCATCGCCGGCACGGCAGCGCGGATCGTCCGCCACGTGCCGCTCAGGTTGACGCCGATGACCATGTCCCAGTCGTCCTCCGGCAACTCCCACAGGCGGCCCCAGCTCAGTACGCCGGCGTTGGCCACGACGATGTCCAGCCGGCCGAACGTGGCGATGGTGCGGTCGACCAGTTCCTGGAGCGGTCCGAGCTCCCGGATGTCCAGTACCGCCGAGAGGGCTCTGCGCCCGGCCTGCTCGACCAGTCGGACGGTCTCGGCGAGGTCATCCGGACCGGGCGCCGGATAGGAGACGGAGGCGGACACCGGAGCGCAGAGGTCGGTCACCACGACGTCCGCGCCCTCCGAGGCGAGGCGGACGGCATGGGCTCGGCCCTGTGCCCGGGCGGCGCCGGTGACCAGTGCGACCTTGCCCTCCAGGGGAGTGTCAGGGGTGTTCATGCCGACCATCACACCCGACGACGTCCGCCGGGGCGGGCGGTTCCGACAAACCAAGCAAGTGCTTGGTAGTGTGGTCGTATGACCCAGAGCACGGCACCCGACACGCGCAGGCCGGCGTCGGAGATGACCGACGACGAGTTCGCCGCGGAGTTCCGCACGTGGTTGGACGCCAACCTGGTGGGAGAGTTCGCCGAGATCAAGGGGACCGGCGGGCCGGGCAGTGAGCATCAGTTCTTCGATCGGCGTCTGGCCTGGGAACGGCACATGGCCGAGGCCGGCTGGACCTGTGTGGGGTGGCCGGTCGAGTACGGCGGTCGGGGGGCGTCGCTCAGCCAGCAGGTCCGCGTCCACGAGGAGTACGCCAAGGCGGACGCCCCGGCGAGGGTCTCGCACCTCGGCGAGACGCTGCTCGGCCCCACCCTCATCGCACACGGCACCCAGGCGCAGAAGGACCGTTTCCTGCCCCGGATCCTCGACGTGACCGAACTGTGGGCCCAGGGCTACTCCGAACCGGGAGCGGGGTCCGATCTGGCGAACGTGTCCACCACCGCCCGCCTGGGTGAGGACGGCAGGTGGCATCTGCACGGCCAGAAGGTGTGGACCTCCCTGGCGCATCTGAGCCAGTGGGTCTTCGTCGTGGCCCGCACCGAGGAGGGCACCAGTCGGCACAAGGGCCTGAGCTTCCTGCTGGTGCCGCTCGATCAGCCGGGAGTCGAGATCCGGCCCATCCAGCAACTCACCGGGACCTCCGAGTTCAACGAGGTCTTCTTCGACGACGCGGTCACCGAGGCCGGGATGATCGTGGGGGAGCGCGGAGAGGGCTGGAAGGTCGCCATGACCCTCCTGGAGTTCGAACGAGGGGTCTCCACCCTCGGCCAGCAGGTCGGTTTCGCCCGCGAACTCGACCAGATCGTGGAGATGGCCCGGTCCAACGGCAGCGCGCACGTCCCCGCCGTGCGTGAACGGATCGCCCGTGCCTGGGTCGGTCTCAGGGTGATCCGCGCCCACGCTCTGCGCACACTCGCCGAGCGTGACGCCTCCGGTGGCAACGCCTCGGCGGCCAAGCTCCTGTGGGCCACGTGGCACCGCGACCTCGGCGAGCTGGCGATGATCGTGCAGGGGGCGGAGTCGCTCACCGGGCCCACCCACGACTCCGAGGGTGCGGCCAACGACCTCCGCGACCCGGAGCACCTCGAGTTGGCGCGGTGGCAGCGGCTCTTCCTGTTCACCCGAGCCGACACGATCTACGGCGGATCCAACGAGATCCAGCGCAACATCATCTCCGAGCGCGTGCTCGGATTACCCCGAGAGGCCAGGCCGTCATGACCCAGCACAAGTCCCCCCTCGCCGCGTCCCCCCTCGCCACGGTGCCGGAGGAGACACCTGGTCACGGGCTGCTCGCGGGTAAGAAGGTCGTGGTGACGGCCGCCGCGGGCACGGGCATCGGTTTCTCGGCCGCCCGTCGCGCCGCGCTCGAGGGCGCCGACGTCCTGGTGTCCGACTTCCACGAGCGCCGAATGAACGAGGCCCGCGACGCGCTCGCCGCCGAGTTCCCAGGGCAGCGGTTCGAGGCCATCACGTGCAACGTGCAGTCGACCTCCGACGTCGACGCGCTGATCACCGGCGCCGCCGAGAAGCTCGGCCGGATCGACGTGCTGGTCAACAACGCCGGGTTCGGCGGTGAGGGCGAGCTCGTGGACATGACCGACGAGGACTGGGACCGGGTTCTGGACATCACGCTCAACGGCACGTTCCGCGCGACCCGTGCGGCGCTGCGCTACTTCCGGGACGTGCCGCACAACGGGGTGATCGTCAACAACGCCTCCGTGCTCGGGTGGCGCGCGCAGCGAGCTCAGGCGCACTACGCGGCAGCCAAGGCCGGAGTCATGGCGCTGACCCGGTGTTCGGCGATCGAGGGTGCGGACTTCGGTGTGCGCATCAACGCGATCGCACCCTCCATCGCCCGGCACGCGTTCCTGGAGAAGTCGGCCTCCGCCGAGCTCCTCGACGAGCTCGCCGCCAAGGAGGCGTTCGGACGTGCCGCGGACGTCTGGGAGGTCGCCGCGACCATCGCCATGCTCGCCAGCGACTACACCACGTACCTCACCGGAGAGGTCGTCTCCATCTCGTCCCAGCGGGCCTGACCCGCAGTCGGCACCCGGCGGAGGGGATCGAAGGAGGTCAGGCGCTCCGGATCTTCTCGACCTGCCGGGCGAAGGCGTCAACGGCCGTGTCCCGTTCCGCGTCCGACACCGGCCCCGCCGCGTTGGCGACCGTGACGGACACGCCGATACCCCGCACGATCCCGGTGATCAGCACGTTGCCCGTGAGCAGCTCCTGGCCCATCATGTCCATCGCGTTGTTCTGCGTGATGGCGGCGAAGTGCTCCACGCCCTCCGGTGCCTCGAGGGGCAACAGCTGGTTCTCGGCACGGGTCGTGACCTCGGTCCCCTCGAGGGGGATCGTCACGGTCATGGTGGGGCAGTCGGCGATCAGTCGGTCACGATCGTTGAGGCCTGTCGTCACCGTGGTCACCGACACCGCGTACGCGGTGTTCTCGCTCTGGCCCGCCTGGATGGCGATCGCGCCCGGCTCGGCCTGGGCGAGGAACGCGTCCTGGCTGAAGTCGGCGCACCGCTCGGGGTCCACGCGGACGCCGGCGGCGATGTCCTCGAGCGCGCCGACACCTCCGGCGATCTCCTCGGCCGAGACGGGAGCGAGGCCGAGCTCGGGGGCGTCCTCGGCATTGAGGACGAGTTGATCTACGCCGGCCTCGGGGGTGCCCGGCGCTCCGGTGGGCTGCTCCTGAGGCGACTCGCTCGTCGCGGTCGTGGTCTCCGCGGGAGCCGCGTCGTCACCGCTCACGTGGATCGTGCAGGAGGCCAGGCCCAGGGTGAGGCCCACCGCCGCCGAGGCCGCGAGGACCCGGCGACCTGCCCGGCGCGGGCCGGAGGGGCGAGGGGAGGAGAAGACGGTGGAGCGCATGGGGGGAGTCTAGGCAGAAGGAGTCGACGACGGGTGGACCGACGCGGCCAGGCCGGTCCCCGGACCACGCCGGCCTCCGGAGCGCCCCTAGCAAGTGCTTGGTTGGTAGAGTGGTCGGATGACCAGCACGACCAGACGTGAAGAACTCTTGGCGATCGCCGCCGGGCTCTTCGCCGAGCGCGGCCTGCGGGCCACCACCGTGCGGGACATCGCGGACGCGGCGGGCATCCTCTCCGGCAGCCTCTACCACCACTTCTCGTCCAAAGAGGCGATCGTAGACGAGATCCTCCGCGGGTTCCTCGACTCCCTCTTCGGGGACTATCACCGGATCGTCCTGGCGGGCTCGTCGCCCCGGGAGACCCTCGAAGGGCTGGTCCGCGTCTCGTTCGAGGCCATCCACCGTCACAGGGACGAGGTGGCCATCTACCAGGACGAACTCAAGCATCTGCGGGGCAACCCCAGGTTCGACTATCTCCGGGAGCGCACCACCGAGTTCCGTGAGATGTGGACCGACGTGCTGGGCCGGGGCATCGAGTCCGGCCAGTTCCGTCCCGACCTCGACATCAGGCTCACCTACCGGTTCCTTCGCGACACCGTGTGGGTGGCGGTGCGCTGGTACCGGCCGGAGGGCGACGACGACCACGCCGCGATCGCGGACCAGTACCTGCACATCGTGCTCGACGGCCTGGCCGTGGACTCACCCGCCCCACCCGCCTGACACCACCGACCGACCCCACCCACGAGGAGACACATGACCAGCGTGACCGGCCGCGAGGCCTACGTGATCGACGCCGTCCGGACGCCTGCGGGCAAGCGCGGTGGCAGCCTCTCCGCCCAGCACCCGGCGGATCTGGGCGCGCACGTCATCAGCGCGGTGGTCGAGCGCACGGGGATCGACCCCGCGGTGGTCGACGACGTGATCTTCGGCTGCGTGGACGCCATAGGCCCGCAGGCGGGCAACATCGCCCGCTCCGCGTGGCTCGCGGCCGGGATGCCTCTCGGGGTGCCGGGCACGACCGTCGACCGCCAGTGCGGCTCGAGCCAGCAGGCCATCCACTTCGGTGCCCAGGGGATCATGTCCGGCACCCAGGACGTGGTCCTGTTCGGCGGCGTGCAGAACATGAGTGCCCTGCCGATCTCCTCGGCCATGCTCGCCGGGCGCGAGTACGGCTTCGACGACCCGTTCACCGGCTCCACCGGATGGGTCTCCCGCTTCGGCTCCCAGGAGATCTCCCAGTTCAACGGTGCCCAGATGATGGCCGACACGTGGGGTATCTCGCGTCGCGAGATGGAGGAGTGGGCGCTGCAGTCCCACACCCGCGCCCGCGCCGCGATCGCCGAGGGCCGGTTCGCGAACGAGTATGTCCCGTTCGCCGGACTCGAGGCCGACGAGACCACGCGCGAGACCACCCTGGAGAAGATGGCCTCCCTGCCCGTGCTGGCCGAGGGTGGCTCGCTCACCGCCGCCGTGGCGTCGCAGATCTCCGACGGTGCGTCCGCCGGGTTGCTCGCGTCCGCCGAGGCCGTCGAGAGATACGGCCTGACGCCGCGGGCCCGGATCCACCATCTGACCGTGCGCGGCGACGATCCGGTGATGATGCTCTCCGCGCCTATCCCGGCCACCCGGTGGGCGCTGGAGAAGACGGGACTGACGATCGACGACAT